>JAQGKH010000355.1 GCA_028290225.1 Devosia sp.
GCCGTCGCCGTGGCGCAAAAGCCCGTGGCGGTCGATAATGTAGCGCCAATGGCGCGCCGGCTTCCTTCCGCTGTGACGCGCCAGGTCAACCATCTTTATCGGGCCGGCGATCGCCTGATGCTGCTGAGCAATATCCGGGTTGGCAAGGCAGCAAGCCCCTGCGTGATTCTGCGCCTGCTGCCCTTCGAGGGACGCGACTTCCAGTACCGCGTCCAGGACGATGCCGAGGGCCGCGAACGCGTGGTATCCGAAGCGGATTTGCAGGCGCTCTAGGCCCCTGCCCTGGCGGCTCGCGCCGCTTTCCACATCATCTCACTGTTCGGCTTTGGCCCCAATAACGCCTTGCACTCCGTGCTGGGCGCGATGCCTTTTTGCGTCCGCCTTAGTCACCGGCGATCGCCCAGATGAGCCGCTGGATGGCTAGCGAGCGGACTCGCCCAGCGGCGCCAGCATGCCGCGAGTGAGCGGGTCCGAAAGGGCGACGCTGAGCGCTTCGGCCAGCATCCGCGCACTCAGGGACATGCTCGCCGTCATGCCAAAGCGCTGCTCCAGCCGGGCGGTCGCCTCAGCCGCCAGCGACGGGTTTGGTGCCGAGGGCTGCTCATCAAGAATGGTCTGCATGGTATGGGGAAGCAGGTACATCGAATCAGCCCAGTGCGTTGCATCACCACAGTGCGGCAGCCAAACCGAGGCGTCACCGGCAAGAACCGAGAAAGCATAAGTTGCCCACAGGAAAGCCCGGGCCGTACAAAAACCATGGTTTCCCGCCGGGGAATCACGGCGCAGATTTGTGCGGCGAACACTGACCATCTGGTGGTCTCACGCCGCTGTGATCTATATCATAGGTATTCGAGCTATTTGGCCAAGCAGGATATCAAGGTGGTGAGTGCACAAGCCCTCACCCCGATTGTGGGACGGAGCGGTATCCGCGCCGCCCTGGTCAGGTTAATCGGGAAACTGGCGAGCCCTGCGTTCGTTTAAGGCCAGCACGAGGTGCCTTAGTGATGCAGCGCTTCTTTTTTGATGTCGATGATGGGCAGTTCCACGAAGACACCGAGGGCACGAGCCTGCGGGACGAAGAGGCGGCGCTGGAGGAGGCGGTGAAGGCGCTGGCGGAGATGGCGCGCGACCTCATACCAACCAGCTCGCCCCCCAGCAGCATAACGATGTGGGTGCGCGATGAAGCGGGCAAGCGCCTGATGGAGCTTGCAGTCAGCTTGAGCATCACCCGGTGGCCGTGACGCGCGCTAGTGTAGCCGGCTTTCATCCAGATAATGCAGATAGGCGGGCTCGAATTGCGCCACATTGCGCAGCGCCGGCCAATCGAGAATAAAAACTCTTCCTGCTTCCTGGTGGATCAGCCCGCGCTGCTGCAGGTTTTGCATGGTGTGGCTGGCATGAACCATGCTGGTGCCCATCACATCGGCCAGTTCCTGCTGCGATAGTGGGAAGGGAAAACTGTTATTGTCGATGCCCCCGATCATGTCCCAGCGCACATAAAGCTCACACAGGATATGGCTGATGCGCGAGATGGCGTGGGTTTGACCCATCATGGTCACCCATGCCCGGAACGTCGCCGCATCGAGCAGGGTTTCACGCCAGAACAGGTCATTAAGGTCGGGACTGCGCTCGATCGCCTGCTTGATGTCGACATGGGCGATCAAGGCCGCCTCGCATGGCACCGTGGCCACCAGGTTGTGGTCCATTTTCCTGAGGTGGAAACCGTGCAAATCCGGAATATCGCCCGGAATATGGAGCGACAGGATCTGCCGCTCGCCATGGGGCGTGTGCTTGCTGCGATGCATTAGCCCCTCAAGCAGCAGGCAGCTCTGGCTGGCCGTTTCGCCATCGCTGATCACGTGCTGCCCCTTTTCGAGCGACACCAGTTGCATGGGCACGGCGTCAATGGCGGCCTTCATGTCCTCGGTGAGGTCGCCAATAGCCTGCAGCTTGCGAAACAAGCATGTGGTCTCTTTTTTCATGACGTTCCTTGCCGGGCAACAGACAGGAACCGATGCCGCGCCAAGGTTAGCTCAGATGCGCGGCGCGACCAAGCTATTCTCTCGCGCTGTTGAGCAGGAATTGTTCAGACCGATCCCTAGGGGGAGCGGCAGGATCGCGGCACTTGGCTTGCCGCTGATGATGCCGTTCCAGAGCAGGTATTTGCCGCCAATGGCGGGATCACCGCTGGGGGGAATCGCCCCCTGGCGACCCCAGCTGCTGCTGCAGCCGCGCAATTTCTTCCTCAGCCTCCCGCAACCGCCGCTCCAACTCGGCAATCCGGAGGTCGGCCAGCTGGAGTTCACTTTGTTCGGGCACGAGTTCGCCGTTCGGGATGTCCTTGATACCGTCCATGCAGACCCTTTCTTGCACTCGGGAATAGCTCATCCATTTACCCTGGCAGCTGCTCCCACATAGAGCAGGCTTCCTAGCAGCCCAGTCATTCCGCACAAGCGCAATATCGCCAAACGCGACAAGCCGCGCATCTGTTGCCTAAGAGCATAGCTGTAAGAAGCGAATGGCCGTCCCGATCGTCCGGGACATCGTGCAGCGCCGGAGGGCGTTGGTGGAGGGGACTGGATTCGAACCAGTGTACGCTAAGCGGTCAGATTTACAGTCTGATGGATTTAACCACTCTCCCACCCCTCCACTGCAACATCGCCGTCGGGCAGGAAACAACACGCCGAAGCGCGTCGTCGGGGCGGTTTATGGGTGGCGCGTCCGCTCCTGTCAACACCCCAGGCCCAGTTGCCCGCAAGAAAACGAATGGGCGGACGCCCCGCTGCGCCCCGCTGCTTGCCGGGTCAGCCCAAAGGCGCTAACGCTCGCCCATGAGCATCAACAAGTTTCCCCCCAAGCCGCGCTATAATCCCGATGACGGGCCGGTTTACCTCTACGGCTTTCATACGGTTCGTGCGGCCCTGGACAATCCGGGCCGCATCAAGAAGGCGCTGTTAGCCACACCTAATGCCCTGCTGCGCCTGCGGGAAGGCGGCGAGCTCGGCAAGGTCAAGGTTACCGAGACCACGCCCAAGGAGCTTGACCGACTGCTGGGCGCCGAGGCCGTGCACCAGGGCGTGGCGCTGGAAGTGGATCCGGTGAGCCGGTTCGGGCTCGACGATATCAGCCCGCTGCGGCTGGTTGTGGTGCTGGACCAGATCACCGATCCGCATAATGTCGGCGCCATCCTGCGCACCGCCTGCGCCTTTGGGGCGGATGCCGTGATCACCACGGCGCGCCATTCACCGCGTGAAACCGGGGTGATGGCGAAATCGGCTTCGGGCGCGCTCGACCTCGTGCCGATGATCGAAGTGCGCAATCTGGGCGATGCGCTCGAAAAGCTCAAAAGCCGCGGCATGCTGGTGCTGGGGTTCGACAGCGAAAGCGAGCAGCCCTTGCGCGCCCGCACGGGCGATCAGCCGCTGGCCATCGTCATGGGCGCCGAGGGCAAGGGCCTGCGCCAGCGCACGCGCGAATTGTGCGACGAGATGGTCAAGCTCGAAATGCCCGGCCCCATCAAGTCGCTCAACGTTTCCAATGCGGCTGCCATTGCCTTGTTTGCCGCCACTGCAGGACGCTCCGCATGAGCCAGTTCGCCCCGTTTGCCATCGCCTTGCGCTTGTCGGGCGTCACCCTGGGGCAGCACGAACTCGATACCGCGCTCAAGCAGTTGACCAGCCGCTATGAGCCCGAGGACGCCGACAACAACTGGTACGCGCAGGTGGACCTCGACCCCGCCAATCCGGTGCGGGCGGTGCTGGAGCTGGCAGAGCGGTCGGGGCTGGCCATCGAGGCCATGCTGGAGGACCGGCGGCTGGGCCGGGCGGTGCTGGACCTGGCGTTCGATTTCCCCGAAGCGGGGGAATCGATGTCCACCCGCCTGCCCGCGCATCTGGCAGCGGCACTGGCGGTACATGGCATCGATATCGAGGTTTCAGTATACCTGACCGATGTCGAGGACGACGAAGACTGATGACGTCAGGACCCGGCGGCAGCCAGGGCGCGCCGGACCAGCGTATCGAGCGCGCTGAGAAAGGCTGACCGGTCGGCGGGCCGGAAGCTGGGGTTATAGCCCTTGCTTTCGCCGGTTTCGCGCAGATGCTGGTTCAGCTCGCGCATGGCGAGCGCCATGCCGATGGACGCCTGGGTGAAGGGCTTGCCGCCAAAGCCCAGCACATGGCAACCCTTCTCGAGCGTCCGGCCGGCAAGGGGAATATCAGCGGTCAGGACAATGTCATTGGCCTGCGCCTGCTCGACGATCCAGTTGTCGGCCGCGTCGGCGCCGGCGGGCACCACCACGACCCGAACCATCGGATCGCGCGACGGTCGCACCCCCCCATTGCTGACAAACACCAGCGCCACGCCCAGCCGCTCGGCTACGCGCAGCGCCTCGTCCTTGACCGGGCAGGCATCGGCATCGACATAGATTGTCGGGGCGGACATGCGGCTAATAAACCACGACGCTCCGGATGCTTTCGCCCGAATGCATCATCTCGAAGCCCTTGTTGATGTCATCGAGCCGCAACGTATGGGTGATCATGGGATCGATCTCGATCTTGCCATCGAGATACCAGTCCACGATCTTGGGCACGTCGGTGCGGCCGCGAGCGCCCCCGAACGCAGTGCCCATCCAGGTGCGCCCGGTAACCAGCTGGAACGGGCGGGTGGAGATTTCCTGGCCGGCGCCGGCGACGCCGATCACCACGGACTTGCCCCAGCCGCGATGGCTGGCTTCCAGCGCCTGGCGCATCACCTTGGTGTTGCCGGTGCAATCAAAGGTGTAGTCGGCCCCCCCGATCAGGTCGCCACGGCGCTTGGTGAGGTTGACGAGATACGGGACAATGTCGCCCTCGATCTCGGTGGGGTTGACGAAGTGGGTCATGCCGAAGCGCTCACCCCAGGCTTTCTTGTCGTTGTTGAGATCAACGCCGATGATCATGTCCGCACCAGCCAGCCGCAAGCCCTGGATGACGTTGAGGCCAATTCCGCCCAGCCCGAATACCACGGCGGTGGCGCCGATCTCCACCTTGGCGGTGTTGATCACCGCGCCCACGCCAGTGGTGACGCCGCAGCCGACATAGCAGACCTTGTCGAAGGCCGCCGCCGGATCGATCTTGGCCACGGCAATTTCGGGCAGCACCGTATAGTTCGAGAAAGTCGAGCAGCCCATATAGTGGTGGATCGGCTTGCCTTCGAATGAGAAGCGCGAGGTGCCGTCGGGCATCAGCCCCTGCCCTTGCGTCGCCCGAATGGCGGTGCAGAGATTGGTCTTGCCCGACAGGCAGGACGAGCACTCACGGCATTCGGGCGTGTAGAGCGGAATGACGTGATCGCCCTTTTTGACGGAGGTAACGCCAGCGCCCACATCAACCACAACGCCGGCGCCTTCATGGCCGAGAATGGCGGGAAACAAACCTTCCGGATCAGCGCCCGAAAGCGTAAAATCGTCGGTGTGACAAATGCCTGTTGCCTTTATCTCCACCAACACTTCACCGGCACGCGGGCCTTCGAGGTCAACCTCCACGATCTCAAGCGGCTTGCCGGCCTGGAAGGCGACGGCGGCACGGGTCTTCATGGTGGGACTCCTTTATTAAGATTCGACGCAAGTTCTTGCATAGCGGCAAGCGAGCGGCAAGCTTGGGAGGCCGCGGCCAATTCGGCACGTCTGAGGATCTTGTCGGGTGGGGTTTCAGGCCTGGTGTCCCACGGCGCCGCGAGGGCGCCAACCACCAGTAGGCCAGCACTGGCCAGCTCGTTTACTGCCTGCCGGCTGGCCGATGAGCCGGTAGGGGAAACTGGCTGATAGCACAGCCCGCTCGTGAACGGAATCGTACGGATCGCGCGCAAAACAACCCGCGCAATCGGTAGTCTGCCTGCCCGGCTGTTGACGTCCCTAGAGATCCACAAAGGTGGAGAAGCCACCAAAGATCATGCGGTTCATGTCGATGGGGGAGTTCTCCATCAGGGCGGTGAGCCGGGGATCGTTCATGATCTTGTTGTTCACCGCGTCGCGCTGCTCGCGCGATTCATAAACCACCCAGGAAAAGATCACGACCTCATCGTCCTTGGCCATCACCGCCCGGGGAAACGAGGTGAGCTTGCCATAAGGCACGTCATCGGCAACGGCTTCCTTGTAGGCCAGGGCGCCATGGGCCATCCAGGCTTCCCCGGCCTGGCGGGCAATTTCCTTGTATTGCTCGAGAAAGCTGCTGGGCACGGCAATAACATAACCATCGACATAGGGCATGGAGCACCTCCTTTGCTGCCAATTGACGGGCAGGCTGTAGGCGATCCTACATCGGCCGGCCCGAAAATCATCGGCGCGCTTGCGCCCCGGCGTCCGACAATCATGTGAAGGATCGATTCACTGGAGGTGGCGTTCAGCAATGAACCTCCCCACTTCCAACTCTGTGCTGGTGCGCCATGACTGACCAGATCGCCGTGCTGATCGTTGAAGACGAGCCGCTGATTCGCATGAACATTGTCGGCGTCTTCGAGAGCGAGGGCTTCAAGGTGCACGAAGCCGAAGGCGCGTCGGCAGCGCTGGCGCTGCTGTATTCGCACGTGCCGGTGGACGCCATGTTCACGGACGTCGATCTGGAGGGGGGAATGGACGGATTGACGCTCGCCGCGGCGGTTCGGGACGAGTGGCCCGATATCAAGATCGTGGTAGCATCCGGGGTGCGCCGCGTAACGCCGCGGGAGGTGCCGGATGGCAAGTTCTTCGTCAAACCCTACGACCCCGAGACGATCGTCGCGACAGTGCGCGAACTGGTCGAGGCGTGATTGCTGTTAAGATTCAAGCCACCCTGTTCGGGGTGGCTCTATTAACGCTAGGTCGCGCTACGGCTGGTTTCGACCGCGCGACCGTGTTCCATACGTTCGGCCGCATCAAGCGCATTCATCAGCGCGAGGCCAGATTGCGCCATATGGGCGGGAATACGGGTCAGTTCACGACCGACATGCCGGGCAGTCCAGCCCGTAAAAATGTCGATTATCGAGAACGAGCCATCGTCGTCGGAGTTGAGAATGTATCGGTTTGCCATGGGGAAAGGTGTAGCAGAGTCGCCCTTCCTTGAAAGTGCGGTGTCCAGTTTATTCACCAAAAATCCACCAGTGTTAACAGCCCTGCACCATCATTTCCGCCCCCATAGCGTTTGGTTAAGATTAACCATTGGTTAAGCCACTGCTGGATCGCGCTTTTTCGCCGTGCAACAAGCAAAACACGGTTATTCACAACCACACCAACATGGCCACTCGAGCCGGAGGATAGACAATGGCAACTGAACTCGACAACAAGGCGGCAGCGGCGGCGCTCAATGCGAATGCATCTCCCGACTTTCTGCGCCAGAACCGGGCTCCCACCAAGGATCTCGGCACCACCCGCTACGTCGACATGCATGGTCGCGATGAGTTTGACCACAACATCATGAGCCACCGCACGCAGCTGGAGATGCTGCACACCCAGATCACCAATCTGGACCAGACCATCGAGCTCGAGCAGCAAAAGCTGCGCGAAAGCAAGGCAGCGCTGGAAGCCAGCTACCATGCCCGCGCCCGCCTGCTGCACCTGCGTGAAGCCATGCTCCACTTCGTGCTGGAGCTGGAACGCGGCGACCAGTAGTCGCCCCAAACCGGTTGGTGTTTTTTGCGGCGGTCGCTGTTCTTCGGAGCAGCGGCCGCCGTCGTTTTGGGCCAGGGGCACGAGGTGGCGATCCTGGCGCCTCCGGTTAGGGTTACGATGCGATGACATTGGACGCGGGCAGGTCAGGGTTCTAAGCCGATGCCAACCAAGGACCGACCATGCTTCGCACCTTACTGCTGACCAGCTTGTTCATGCTGTCGCTCGCCTTCATGGCGGTGGCCTACGGCGTGACCCCGGCTTAAACCCCGCTGCTTCAACCCTGAGCACAGCCAAGGGCCGGGCCGGAACAAACATCTGGCGATGGCATTACCGTTACACCTTTGTGTCTTGGTGCCAGGATCCTCATGCCGCTCCAGTTTTTGCTCCGTGTTATCGCCAATCTTGTCAGCCTCGCCATTCTCATAGCCGCGGCTTACCTGCTCTGGACATGGTGGGACGGCGAGCTGGTGCGCCAGACCGACGGGACGCTCGTGAAAATTCGAGAAGACTGGCGCCTATGGGTCGCGCTTGCCGGGCTGGCTTTCTCCTTCCTTGGCAAGCTGCTGGTAGTGCCGCTGCTGGCAAAAGCGGACAAAAAGGATCGCACGCATGCCACTCGCGGCAACGGCGTTGTTATCGATGGCGCCAACGGCGCCCAGCTTTACGTGGAGCAGCATGGGGCGCCCGAAGCTCCGACGATCATCCTGACCCATGGCTGGAGCATGGACAGCACGATCTGGAACTACGCCAAGCGCGACCTGGGCCAGCGTTTCCGCGTGGTCACCTGGGATCTGCCAGGCCTGGGCAAGTCTCGCGGCGAGATCAGCCTGGAAGCCTTTGCGGACGATCTGGCGGCGGTGATTGCCTGGTCGGGAGCCTCACGGGTGCTGGTGGTGGGGCACAGCATCGGCGGCATGACCATCCAGACCCTGGCGCGTGACAATCCCGGCCTGTTCGGGAGCGTGATCGCCGGCGTGGTTCTGGTCAACACCACCTATACCAATCCGCTCAAGACCATTGTGCTGCCGCGCTTCATGCAGGCGCTGCGTTTCCCGGTGCTGGAGCCATTGATGAAGCTGACCAAGTGGCTATTGCCCCTGAGCCAGCTCAGCGCCTGGCAGAGCTATCTCAGCGGCACCGCTCACATGGCCAACCGGCTGGGGTTCGGCAAATATGTGACGCGCAGCCAGCTCGATCACACCACCCTGCTCAGCACCCGCAATTCGCAGGCCGCGATCGCGGATGGCAATCTGGCCATGTTCCGCTGGGACGCCACGGGGGCAACCAGTCAACTCGGCGTGCCGGTGCTGATCCTCGCGGGCGAGGTCGACATCGTGACCAAGCCCGTGGCCAGCGAAACGATTGCCGGGGTGACACCCGCCGCAGCGTTGCGGGTGATCGATGGTGTGAACCATATGGGCTTTCTGGAACGCCCCGATGTGTACAACGCGGCGATAGCCGAGTTCGCCGCCACCACCTTTGCCTCAGCGCCGCGGCAAGCGCCGCCGTCCTCCAGCTTCGGCTGAACCCAACGGCGGAGGGCGCGAGCGCCTTACCGATTATATCGACGCCAGGGTTCACTTCAGGCTTGAAGTGTAGGGAGCACCGTGCTGCAGCGTAAGTCCAGAAGTGGCGACACGAAAGGACGACTCATTTGGGGCTGCTGAACGAGTTGACGGTTGGGCTGCTGGCCTCTCGGATTGGCGCTTTCCTGGTGTATTCAGCCCTGCTGGGCGGCATGCTGGCCGTGGTGGCGCGACTGCTTGGCTTCATGCGGCCACAACATGAAGGGCGGCTGACCGCCAACCCATTCGCGCATCTTTCGGTGTGGGGACTGGCCATGGCGGCGCTGTTCCAGATGGGCTGGATACGCCCCTTGCACGTTGAAGCGGCCCCCGAGCCCGCCAGACGCCTCAAGCTGCTGGCCGTTCCCGTTCTGGCGCTTGCCACTGTGCTGGCGACAATTCCGTTGCTGGACCTGCTCCGGCCGGTGCTGCAAGCCGCCCTGCCCCGCACTGGCGGTTACGCCGTGCTGATGGTGATCGCCCAACTGCAGCAGTTGACGCTGGCCTCAACGATCCTGAACGTCCTGCCCCTGCCAGGGCTGGTGGGCGGGCTGTTCCTGCAGGCAATCTTTCCAGGAGCGCAGGTCAAGCTGCAGCGCGGGGAGCCGTTTGCGCTCGCCGCGATCATCGGGCTGCTGGTGACCGGCTGGCTGCCGGACGCCATGGCGCAGTTTCTGGCCCGGGGCAATTAAGGCGCGCATAGGGGTGAGGCCCAGGCGCGCCCGGTGATCAGTCGCCCTGATGACCCGTGTAGCCGTGCTTGTCCAGCAAAGCCTGGATGGTCCCGTCGGCCACGAGAGCGTCGATGGTCTGGTCGATCTGGTTGCGCAGGAAGGTGTCGCGGCTCGATACCACGGCCCCGACCTTGATGGCGGTTTCGGGCACCGGCGCAAGGTCGATCACACGCAGCGGGGCGTCCGGCTGCTCGTTTTGCAGCTTGCGCAGCGCCGGCTGCCACAACAGCATCCCCCCAAGGCTGCCATCCAGCACCCGCTTGAGCATCAGCGCCGTGTCGGCATAAGGCAGCCGCTTCCAGCGTTCAGCTTCGGGTTGCTGCTGGGCCCAGGTGATATAAACCAGCTCGCCAAGGCTCTGCAGCGCCGTGCCGATCTTGCGGTCATGCGGGATATCGGCCCAGCTGCTCCAGCTGGGGTCCTGCACCGCCAGCACAAAGGGAATTGTGGCATAGGGCCGGGTAACCGCCGCCCATTCCGGGAAAGACGAGTTGGTTTGCACCGAAGCG
>JAQGKH010000366.1 GCA_028290225.1 Devosia sp.
TCGGGCCAGATCATCCATCACCCAAGGAGGGGGAGCGACCTCCACCTCACCCGGCATTCCCGCACCGACCGTTCGTCGCGACCGCGCAGCTTGTGCGGGAACGGGGGGAGTTTGGGGCAGGTTGGTGGGGGCGGGGATAAGGTTTTGGCGTGGCTCGGGTGTGCCGCAGGCTCGGTTGTCATCCCGGCCTTGAGCCGGGATCCATCCTGAGGCGTTGGGGGGTAATTGGGCGATCTGGCGGTAGGGGGAAGATCTCGAGATGGGCCCCGGCTCAGGGCCGGGGTGACATCGAGGGTGGGGTTAGCGTGAAGCGAGGGAAGATTGCTGCGGAGAGTTGGTGTACCCCTCCTGGCGTCACGCTTCCGGAACGGCCTGAATCCCCACCCTTGATCCCTCCCCACAAGGGGAGGGTGTCGACTGAAAGGCCGGTTCATTAAGGGTGCGCGAGTGCGGGGCGGGTCGCTCAAGCGGCGTTGGAGCGGGCGGCTTCGCGGACGGCGTCCTGGACTTTCTCGAAGGCGCGCACTTCGATCTGGCGGATGCGTTCGCGGCTGACCTCGTATTGCTGGGCCAGTTCCTCAAGGGTGGAGGGGTCTTCCTGCAGGCGTCGGGCCCGGAAGATGGCGCGTTCGCGATCGTTGAGCACATCCATGGCATTGGTCAACAAACCCATGCGTTCGGAATATTCCTCGCTTTCACCCAGTGCCGTTTCCTGGCTCGGGGTATCGTCAACCAGCCAGTCCTGCCATTCCGACGAGCCTTCGTCGGCGCGCATGGGCGAGTTGAGCGAGGCGTCGCCGGACAGGCGCGCGTTCATCGAAACCACGTCATTCTCGGTGACGTTGAGCGTGGTGGCGATCTGCTTGATCTGGTCGGGATGGAGCGAGCCATCGTCGAGCGCAGCAATCTGGCCCTTCACCTTGCGCAGGTTGAAGAACAGGCGCTTTTGCGCGGCGGTGGTGCCGATCTTGACCAGCGACCAGGAGCGCAGCACGTATTCCTGGATGGCGGCGCGGATCCACCACATCGCGTAGGTCGCGAGGCGGAAGCCCTTGTCGGGCTCGAAGCGCTTGACCGCATGCATCAGCCCGACATTGCCTTCCGAGATCACCTCGGAAATCGGCAGGCCATAGCCGCGGTAGCCCATGGCGATCTTGGCCACCAGCCGCAGATGAGAGGTGATGAGCCTTTGGGCAGCCGCTGGATCGGCGTGCTCCTTGTAGCGCTTGGCGAGCATGAATTCTTCATCGGGTTCCAGCATGGGGAACTTCCGAATTTCCTGAAGATAGCGGCTCAGGCCACCTTCAGCCGAAAGTACAGGTAGATTGGTTTGGGCCATTATGCACCCCTTTCTGTTCCCCCGCAGCGAGCGGGCGGATCCATCTGGCGCCGTCCTTAGCGGCCCGGCGGAAGAAGTCAGGTCATATATAGGGCGGATTGCCGCAATTTAAAGGCCGCCGAAAGCTATCGAACGGCCGGGCCCGGCAGAAGTTGCCAATGGTTAAGGCATTAAACACGGCAAGCAGCGCGACTTGCCGACGCACCTATCTGGCAAAGGCCTTGTTGTAGGGCTCGAGGGCCGCTTCGAGGTCTTCCAGATCGGGGGGCAGCGGCGCTTCGAAAAACATTTCCTCGCCGGTGGTGGGATGCTCAAAGCCCAGTTCCGCCGCGTGAAGGGCCTGCCGGCCGAGGGCGCGTACGGCATCGGCCATAGCCGGCGGCAGGCGATTGATCTTGGTGGCATAGCCCGAAGCGTACACGGCATCGGTCAGCAGGGGGTGGCCGATATGGGCCATGTGGACGCGGATCTGATGGGTGCGGCCGGTTTCCAGCTGGCACTGGATGCGGGTCACGTCCCAACCCTCGTCGCCAAAGCGGCGCTCGACCATGTAGTGGGTGATGGCTTCGCGTCCGTCCTTGCGCACGGCCTGCTTGAGGCGATTATTGGCGTCGCGGCCGAGCGGGGCTTCGATGGTGCCCTTGGCGGTTTCGGTGGAACCCCAGACATAGGCCAGGTAAGCGCGATGCAGTGGGCCGGTGCGGCCGTGATCGGCGAACTGGGCGGACAGGTGCTTGTGAGCCCCTTCGGTCTTTGCCGCCACCATGACGCCCGACGTGTCGCGGTCGAGCCGGTGCACGATGCCGGGGCGGCGCACGCCGCCGATGCCCTGCAGGCTTTGCCCGCAATGGAAGATCAGGGCGTTGACCAGGGTGCCCGAAGGGCTGCCGGGGGCCGGGTGGACCACCATGCCCACGGGCTTGTTGACCACGATCAGCTGGTCGTCCTCATAAAGGATGTCGAGCGGGATGTTCTCGGGCTTGGGTTCGGGATCCTCGGGGGGCGGGGCGAGCAGGGTGATTGTTTCGCCGGCCGTTACACGATATTTGGGCTCGCTGAGAGGCTGGCCGTTGAGCGACACGGCGCCCGAAAGGATCAGATCCTTGAGGCGGCTGCGGCTGAGCACGGGGTGGGCCTTGGCCAGAACGGCATCGAGGCGGCCGCCGGCCTGCTCGGGTGTGATAGTGAATTCGACTTCGTCGCCCTCAAAGTCGTCAGCGGTAAGGTTGTCCATGAGCGATCCTTCAAATACCGGCCCCGGGGGCCAAGACGCCGAGCCGTTGTCGCCCGAAGCACAAGCGGTGCTGGGAAAGGCGCGCCGGTCGTTCGGCATTTCCATCGGCATCCTGCTGCTGGGCTTTATGGCGATTGGCTTTGCCATTGTCTATCGGGTGATGCGCGACGCACCGCCGCCCAGCATGGCCGCGGCGGTGAGCGTTCCGGCCGGCGCCGAGGTGATCTCGGCCAGCAGCGCGGATGGAACCATCAATGTGCTGTACCGGCTCGATGGCGTGGTGATGCTGGGGGCGTTCGACCGGGAAACGGGGGCGGCCACCGGTACGGTTCGCATCGAGGCGGGCGCCCCAGCCCTGCCTTAGCCGCCCTGGATTTCGCGCAGCGCCGCCATCCGATCGGCGACGCTGCCGGCGCGGCGCGTGGTCGCGGGGGGGGCTGGCGAGGGGGAAACGACGCTCGCCTCTTCGCGCCCATCAGCAAAACGCTGGATGCGGTCAAACAAGCTTTCCTCCGGGCCGGCCGGGGCCGGTTTCTCCCTATCCGACGCATAAACAATGCGGCTGGTATCGGCGGCGATGGCATCGAGGCGTTGCCGCAGGGCGGCTTCGTCGAGCCGATCGGTGCCCCAGTCTGCTGCGATGGCCTGTTCGACGCCGCTGATCTGGCCGTGCAAATGTTCCAGCTGGGCTTCGAGGCTGAGCTGTTCGGCCAGCGGCTGGGGCGCCGGGGAGGGGCCCTTGGAGCCCGGCGCGGTTTGGGCAACCATGGCCTCAAGGCTGGAGCCGGCGCCGGCAATCCGGGCCTCGGCAATGTCGACGCTGTCGGTGTCCTCGAGCGGGGTTTCGCCGCGCGCCAGCTGCTCGCGCAGGGTTTGCAGTTCGGCGGCGCGGGTTTCCAGTTCGCGCTCGCGCATGCGCAGGCGCTGCGCCAGGTCAGTGGTTTCCCGCTCCAGTTCGAGCACGCGGTCGCGCAGCGCGGCTTCGCGCTCTTCGAGTTCGGCGAGCAGGGCGAGGTTTTTTTCCCGCTCGGCCTGGGCCGCGCCAAAATCGGCCCGCTTGTCATTGTATTCGCCGCGCTGCTCGGCCAGGCGGGCGCGCAGGGTTTCGATGGTGGTTTCGAGGCGACGGGTCGTGAGCGCAAACTCGGCGCGGAGCTGGTCCTTGTCGGCCCGGAACTCGGCCAGGGTGATGGGGGTCGCGGCCTCGATGCGCTTCTTGGTGAGGCGGACAGCCCGCTTCCAAACGGCGGGAAGGACGATCAGCGCCAGGAGCCCGGCAAACAGCAGGCCAAGCGCGAAATACATGATGTTTTCGATCATCATCGTCCGAACTCCGGAACCACGCCGATGAATGGCGCTCGGCAGGTGGGTGGCGAGGGCGCCGGAAGGTGGCTGGTTTACCCCCTCCTTAGCCGTTGGCGCCGCTGACGTCACGAAAAAGCCGGAGGCTGCTGCCCCCGGCCCGCTGAATGTATCAAAGAGCTGGCGTCAGAAAGGGTTCCAGGTGGGCTGCTGGGTGAATTTGAGGTAGCCGATATTGACGCCCAGCCGGGCGCCGACGCCCGAGCGGATGGGGACCATGACGGCATTGCCGTATTTAATCACCGTCATGCCAAACCCGCCCACCACGTAGGCGGAGCCGTCAACGCCGACGAAGCGGCCGAAGACATCGTTGGTGCTGGCCAGATTGTAGACCAGCATCATGACCTTGGAGCCATCCCCACCGACATCGAAGCCCAGGCTGGGGCCTTGCCAATAAAGCGGCAATTCGCCGGCATTGCGGGTGTATAGGCGGCCTTCGCCATAGCGGGCACCGGCAAACAGGGCACCGCCGGCGTCTTCACCCAGGATATAGCCATTGGGCAGCCCGAACTCGGACACGGCGCGCTCGACGAGGGACGCCAGCCCCTGAGCGGCGGAGCCGAAGAACTGGTGACCCTTGTCGACCAGCTCGTCACCCGAATAGCTGTCACTGAGCGAGCGCTGGGCCCAGGCAGGGGTGGCGCTGGCAAAGGCGGCGAGCAGGGCGAGAAGGCAAAACAGGCGTTTGAACATGGTGTTCCCCCAGAACAGCCCCGGCCGCGACTTCGCAAGACTTTAAAGTTTGTCGGTCAAGGTTGGTCGGACCAGCACTGAACAAGGGCTGGCCCGTGGACCAATGATGACTGATATCTGTAAACAAATCTTAACCATGCTTGCCTTTGTTCTGCCGCTTTTGGTTGGCGGCGCGGCCCCCGCCTGGAGCCAATCGGTGAACCGGACGGTGGTCAGCGACCCGCTGACGGGGCTGGCGCTGGGTGGCATGGATCCGGTGTCGTATTTCACCGAAGCGCAGCCGGAGCGAGGCCGCAGCGACTTCGAATATGAGTGGAGCGGGGCACCGTGGCAGTTCAGCAGCGCCGCCAACCGGGATGCGTTTGCGCGGGCGCCACAGATCTATGCACCCCAGTTCGGCGGGCATTCCGCCATGAGCATGGCGCGCGGCTTTCTGTCGGAAGGGGATCCGGCGATCTATGCGGTGTTCAAGCAGCGCCTGTATCTGTTTTATTCCGCCGGAAGCCGGGAAGCCTTCCTGTTGGCGCCCGATGCCGCCGCGCGGGAAGCAGAGCGGCATTGGGCGGTGTTGTCCAAAACGCTGTCCTCGCGATAGTGCTCGGGCGCATCGGCGACTAAGGTCGGCGCGAGTGATTCGAACGCCCCTGTTGGAGAACCCCCATGGCCGATATCATCGAGCTCAAGGCAACGGACCTTGCGGCAATGTTGTGCAGCCGGGTCTGTCATGACCTGATCAACCCCATCGGGGCGATTGGCAACGGGCTCGAGGTTCTGGCCGACCCCGGCCAGGGCGAGATGGCCGAGGGCGCGCGCGACCTGATCGCCAGCGCCGCCAACCAAAGCCGGGCCAAGCTGGAATTCGCGCGCCTGGCCTATGGCGCTTCCTCGACGGC
>JAQGKH010000370.1 GCA_028290225.1 Devosia sp.
CCTGATGTGGCTGGGTGAGCAGATCACGGCGCGGGGTGTCGGCAACGGCATTTCCTTGATCATTTTTGCCGGCATTGTCGCTAATCTGCCAACGACGATCGTGCAGACGCTCGAGTTGAGCCGCACCGGTGCGCTGCCGCCGCTGGCTGCGTTCGGCATCCTGCTGCTGTCGATCGGCGTGATTGCGTTCATCGTGTTCTTTGAACGGGCTCAGCGGCGTTTGCTGATCCAGTATCCAAAGCGCCAGGTCGGCAACAAAATGTTCCAGGGTGACACCTCGCATTTGCCGCTCAAGCTCAACACGGCGGGCGTCATTCCGGTGATCTTCGGTTCGTCTCTGCTGCTGCTCCCCGCAACTATTGCATCCTTTGCCGCTCAGGGAAATGCGCCGCAATGGTTGCAGGTCACGACCGCACTGCTGGGTCGCGGTCAGCCGCTGTATCTGGCGCTGTTCGCGTTCTTCATCATCTTCTTTGCCTTCTTCTACACGGCGATCGTCTTCAATCCGCAGGAAACCGCGGATAATCTGAAGCGCTCCGGCGGCTTTATTCCGGGTATCCGCCCGGGTGAGCGGACGGCTCAGCATATCGACTATGTGCTCACTCGCATTACGTTGATTGGTGCGCTTTATCTCACGGTTGTGGCGCTCATTCCCGAGATCATCCACAACCAGCTGGCGGTTAGTCAGTTCATCGGCGGCACGTCGTTGCTGATCATGGTTACGGTGACGCTCGATACGGTGAGCCAGATCCAGAGCCATCTGATTGCCCAGCAGTATGAAGGGCTGGTGAAGAAGTCTCGTCTTGGTGGGGGCAAGCGTCGATGAGGTTGATATTGTTGGGGCCGCCAGGCGCAGGCAAGGGGACCCAGGCCAAGATATTGCTGGAAACCTACGGAATCCCGCAGCTTTCCACGGGCGACATCCTGCGCTCTGCCATTGCGGCCCAGACCCCGCTGGGGTTGCAAGCCAAGGCAATCGTTGACCGCGGCGACTTGGTTTCTGACGACGTCGTCAATGGCATTGTCGCTGAAAGACTGGACGCTCAGGATTGTCATCCCGGCTTCATTCTGGACGGTTTTCCGCGCACCATCGCGCAGGCTGAGGCCTTGGGTGAAATGCTGGCGGCCAAGGGCCTCCAGCTGGACGCGGTGGTCGAAATCAAGGCCGACCCCGATGTGCTGGTGCAGCGCGTGATCAATCGCGCCAAGGAAAGCGGCGGTGCCCGTGCAGACGACAACGAGGAGGTGCTGCGCAAGCGCCTCGGCGTTTACACCGAGCAAACGGCGCCGCTGGTTGCCTACTACAGTGCCAAGGGTCTGCTTCGTACCGTGGACGGCATGGCTCCGGTTGCTGAAGTGACGAGAGCCATCAAGGCCGCAGTCGAACACTGAAAGCCGATTTGCCAGGGCAGTTGACTCTGGCTTGTCAAGTCCTTAAAGAACCGCGTCAGTTCCATAGATTATTGGGCTGGATTCGGTTCCTCGAGTGGTTGGGGGTCGAAATCCGGTCCCTTGTTGTTTAACGGCACGGGCCGAGATGGTATCCGTGTTGCATGAAGGAGAGCAGACGTGGCTCGTATTGCTGGCGTCAATATCCCGACGAATAAGCGCGTGATCATCGCGCTGCAGTATATCCACGGGATTGGCGATAAGTTCGCCGAGGATATCTGCACCAAGGTTGGCATTCCGGCGGAGCGCCGCGTCAATGAACTGACCGACGCGGAAGTGATCCAGATCCGTGAAACCATCGACCGCGACTATGTCGTGGAGGGTGATCTGCGCCGCAACGTCGCAATGAACATCAAGCGGCTGATGGACCTTGGCAACTATCGCGGCCTGCGTCACCGCCGTGGCCTGCCGGTTCGTGGTCAGCGGACACACACCAATGCCCGCACCCGCAAGGGTCCCGCCAAGCCGATCGCCGGCAAGAAGAAGTAAGAACCCGATACGGGTTCTGCGATGTAGCTGCCGGGGTCCTTGAGGCTGACGGCAGCGTAGATATCGATCAGAGGAATTAAATGGCTAAGACTGAGACAACGCGCGTCCGCCGCAAGGAGCGCAAGAACATCACGTCGGGCGTTGCCCATGTGAATGCTTCCTTCAACAACACCATGGTCACCATCGCCGACATGCAGGGCAACACGATCTCGTGGAGTTCCTCGGGTGTGATGGGGTTCAAGGGCTCGCGCAAGTCGACCCCCTATGCTGCCCAGGTTGCAGCTGAAGATGCCGCCAAGAAGGCCCAGGAACACGGCATGAAGACCCTTGAGGTCGAAGTGCGCGGTCCTGGTTCGGGTCGCGAATCCGCCTTGCGCGCCCTTCAGGCTGCCGGTTTCAACGTTACCTCGATCCGTGACGTGACTTCGATACCGCACAATGGTTGCCGCCCGCGCAAGCGGCGCCGCGTTTAATCAACCGTTGAAGAGCTCCCGACCGGGGCGGTCGGGAGTCTTATTGCGTTTGCGGCGGTGCGGCCGGGCGAGGGCCGCGATTTTGAAAGGACATGAACCGTGACGATCCAGAGGAACTGGCAAGAACTGATTAAGCCGACCAAGCTGGAGATTGTTTCGGGCAGCGATAACGCGCGCGTGGCTTCGGTGGTTGCCGAGCCGCTTGAGCGCGGTTACGGGCTTACCCTGGGTAATGCCTTGCGTCGCGTGCTGCTGTCGTCGCTTCAGGGCGCGGCGGTGACTGCAATCCAGATTGACGGCATTCTACACGAATTCTCTTCGCTGCCGGGCGTGCGCGAGGACATGACCGACCTGGTTCTCAACGTGAAGGAAATCGCGTTGAAGATGGGCGGCGAAGGCCCCAAGCGCCTGCAGCTGTCCCGTCAGGGCCCGGGCTCAGTGACTGCCGGCGACATCAAGGTGTCGGGCGACATTGAAGTGCTGAACCCCGATCTGGTGATCTGTCACCTCGATGATGGCGCCGAGATCAATATCGAGTTCACCGTGAACACCGGCAAGGGCTATGTCGCTGCCGACAAGAACCGGCCGGAAGATGCGCCGATCGGCTATATCCCGGTCGACTCATTGTTTTCACCGGTGCGCCGTGTGTCCTACAAGGTCGACGCGACCCGTGCCGGTGAATCGCTCGACAAGGACAAGCTGACGCTGCAGGTGGAAACCAACGGCGCGATCTCGCCCGAAGACGCCGTGGCCTATGCCGCACGCATCCTGCAGGATCAGCTGTCGGTGTTCGTGAACTTCGAGGAGCCGAGCAAGGAAAAGGCGCAGGATGCCGTTCCCGAGTTGGCCTTCAACCCGGCCTTGCTCAAGAAAGTCGACGAGCTGGAGCTTTCGGTGCGTTCGGCCAACTGCCTCAAGAACGACAACATCGTTTATATCGGCGACCTGATCCAGAAGACGGAAGCCGAGATGCTGCGGACCCCGAACTTCGGCCGCAAGTCGCTCAATGAAATCAAGGAAGTCCTGGCACAAATGGGGCTTCATCTCGGAATGGACGTCAACAACTGGCCACCCGAGAATATCGATGACCTCGCCAAGCGCTACGAAGATCATTATTGATCCCGCGCTGCCAAGCACTCTAGGAGACCACCATGCGCCACGGTAATTCAGGCCGCAAACTCAATCGGACGGCCAGCCATCGCAAGGCCATGTTTGCCAACATGTCGGCCGCGCTGATCAAGCACGAGCAGATCATTACCACGCTGCCCAAGGCCAAGGACCTGCGTCCGATCGTCGAAAAGCTCATCACCCTGGGCAAGCGCGGCGACCTGCATGCGCGTCGCCAGGCCATCGCGCAGATCCGCGATGAAGGCCAGGTGGCAAAGCTGTTCGCAGTGCTTGGGCCACGTTATGCCGAGCGCCAGGGCGGCTATATCCGCATTCTCAAGGCCGGGTTCCGCTATGGCGACAATGCTCCCATGGCTGTGATCGAGTTTGTGGATCGCGACCCCAATGCCCGTGGCCAGGATAGCGGCCCGGTGCAGGTGCGCGACGACGAAGACGAGTCGGTTGCGGCGTAACAGCCCGACTTGACTGGAAAGTTTGAAGCGGCCACGGATATTCCGTGGCCGCTTTCGTTTGGGGGAAAGAAAATGAGCAAGGGTCTTGTTGTTGTCACCGGCGCCAGCGGCTTCGTTGGCAAATATGTCGCGGCCGACTTGATCACGGCCGGGTACCGGGTACGCGGAACCTTGCGAGACCAAGGCAAGGCCGAGGGCGTTCGCGACGCAGTTGCTGGTATTGTCGGGCGCGACATTTCCGGGGACATGGAGTTCGTGCAGGCGGAGTTGCTGGACGACGCGAACTGGGCCGAGGTCATGGCGGGTGCGGCAGCTGTGATGCATGTTGCGACTACCGTTCTTGCGGTGGAGCCCAAGGATCCTGACGAGGTTGTGCGTCCTGCGGTCGAGGGCACTGAGCGAGTGCTTCGCTTTGCGGCTGCCGCGGGGGTCAAGCGCATCATCATGACGTCCAGTCTGGCTACCATCGGGTACGGGCTGGGTCACACCACCGGCAAGCGGGTCTACACGGAAAAAGACTTTACCAGCCTTGAAACGTTGGAACATCCTTGGGCGTATTGCATCGGCAAGACGCGGGCCGAACGGGCCGCATGGGCATTTGCCGAGCAGGACGGCCTGCATCTTACCACCATTCACCCAGGTGCCATCCTGGGCCCGGCGTCAGATCCGGATACCAGCGTGTCGCTGAACATGGTGATCAACCTGCTGAGCGGCGCGACGCAGGCGGTGATCAATACCGGCTTTGCTATCGTCGATGTGCGGGATGTCGCTGCCATGCATGTGGCGGCGCTCAATGATCCTGCCTCGATCGGACAGCGCTATATCGCCGCGGACGGGTTTACGCGGTTCGAGGAGGTCGCGGCAATTCTCCGCCGGCATTATCCGGATCGCCCGATAACCGACCGCGTGCTGCCTGATGAAGTTCTGCTTGGCATGCTTCGCTCAGGAAGCAGCGCCAGCCAGATCATCAATGATCTGGGTAACGAAAAGCATTATGACGGCTCGAAAGGGCGGGGGCTGCTGGGGCGTCCGTATATTTCGGTCGAGGATGCCGTTCTGAGTGCTGCTCAAAGCGCCCTCCGGCTCGACATGGTTGAGCCGCCTCGCCCGGCCTAGCCCTTCTTTTCGGCAGCAGCGCCCCCATTCAAATGCAAAAAAGGCCGCCTCTGAAATGGGCGGCCTTTGTGCTTCCTACTCCGGCTGCACGTCCTTGCCGGTGTAAACTTCGTCGACCCAGAACTGGTCCCGACGATCAAAGCCGTTGAAGGGCGTGAGGGATGCTTGGGTATAGGCGCCCATCAGCCCGAACTCGATCCAGTCATCCTCATCGATATCGGCGGGAAGGGTGAACACCTGAGGCAGCACGTCGTAGCTGTCACATGTGGGCCCCCAGATCGTGAACTCCGAGAAGTCCGCGTTATTGTCATGTACCCGCGCGCCACGCCACACCCGCACTGGCGGGGTGAAGTGCATGAACTTGACTTCCATCAGCGAGCCATAGGCCCCGTCATTGACATAAACCGACTGCCCACCGCGCTGATGCTTGACGCGCAGCAGCAGCGAGGTCGAGGAGGTCACCAGGGCCCGACCGGGCTCGATGATCAGCTCCGGCTTGTTCTTGTTGCCGAAGTGGTCTTCCACGGCCGTGGAGATGGTCTCGAAGTAATAGTCCATCGGCGGCGCTTCGCTGGTAGGGTAGGGGGCAGGATAGCCACCGCCGATATTGAGGCGCCTGAGTTCGATTCCCGATTCTTCGACGATGCGCGCCGCTGCCGCGATATGCCGTTCATAGGCATACGCATCCTCGCACTGCGAGCCGACATGGAAGCAGAGGCTTGGGGTGTAACCCATCTGGTCCACCATGGTCACGATTTCGGCGGCGCCCTGTTCCATCACGCCGAACTTGATGCCGAAGTCATAGGACTTCAGCGCCTTGCCCGCCTTGAAACGCGTTGTCACTTCGACATCGCGCGACGGCGACACCACCGCCGCGAGCTGATCGAGCTGCTGGGGATGATCGATGGTGAATGAGCGGACGCCGAACTCTTCATGGGCGCGCTCAATTTCGCGCTTGTTCTTGATCGGGTTGTTGTAGTGCATCACGGCGCCGGGCGCATATTGGCGCACCAGCTCCATTTCGCGATTGGATGCGACGTCGAAGGCCTTGACGCCTTCACGATGCAGCTGGGCGATAATATGGGGCGAGGGGTTGCACTTGACGGCATAGGTCAACAGGCCGTCAAAGCCCTTGCGAAACACCTTTGTGGCCTTGTGCAGTTCCCGCTCCGAGAAAAGGAAGGCCGGAAAATCCGGCGCTTCCGCCGCGATCAGGGCGGAAGTATTGGGAAACACGTGTTTCGGCTCAGTGGTCATTGACGACTTGCCTTTCCGGCACAAGTAAAAGGGGAAGCGAGCGCTGCATATAGGGTGCGCTGCCCCCCAGTTCAAACGATTATTTTTCCTCAATTTCGGCAGGGCGCATCGTGCCATTTTGACGACAAAGTCTGGGCGTCTCGCTGCTCTTCTTGGGCCCGGTCAGGCCCGGTATTTGGCTGGAGAATGACGATGCGCTTAGGGTCCCGGGTCGCGGCTGGATTGGTGCTGGTGGGCTTGGCCGTTGGCGGGTCGCTGGCCTTGGCGCCGCTGCAGCACGCTACGCTGGCGCAGGCGAACGCTGAAGGGACGCCAGCAACGGTGCGGCAGGTGCCGCAGAGTGAGAGCCAACTCAAGCTGAGCTTTGCGCCCGTGGTCGCCTCCGTTGCGCCTTCCGTGGTCAATGTCTACGCGACCCGCATCGAGCAGCAGGCAGCGTCTCCTTTCGCCAGTGACCCCTTCTTCCAGCGGTTCTTCGGAGGACGCCAGTTCCAGAGCCGGCCGCGTGAAAGTCGCTCGCTGGGATCAGGCGTGATTGTGGAGGCGAGCGGCGTCATCCTCACCAATCGTCACGTCATCGAAGGCGCTACCGACGTGCGCATCGCCCTGCACGATGGGCGGGAGTTCGCGGTCGATATCGTTGTTGAAGACGCTCAAACCGATCTGGCCATCCTGCGCGTGCGGGAGCCTGGCTCGGCCACCTTCTCGGCCATCAGCTTTGCCAACTCCGATGACTTGCTGGTGGGTGATCTGGTGCTCGCTATTGGCAATCCCTTCGGTGTCGGCCAGACGGTGACCAGCGGCATTGTTTCGGCCCTGGCGCGGACGGGCGTCGAAAGCAGCGACTACGAATTCTTTATCCAGACCGATGCCGCGATCAATCCGGGCAATTCGGGCGGCGCCCTGGTTGATCTTGAGGGGCGCCTGGTCGGCATCAACACCGCCATCTACTCCCAGACCGGCGGCTCCGTGGGGATCGGCTTTGCCATTCCGGCCAACATGGCGCGCCTGGTTGCCGATGCAGGCGTTGCCGGGGGCGAGATCGTTCGGCCGTGGTTCGGCGCCAAGATGCAGGCGGTGACGGCCGACATCGCCACGAGCCTGGGCATGCCTGCACCCCATGGCGCGCTGATCACCGAAGTGGCGCCCGGTGGCCCCGCCGAGCGCGCCGGCTTTGCCTCGGGTGATGTGATTCTTTCGGTCGACGGCGTGGCCGTGGATGATCCCAGCGCCTTCAACTTCCGCCTCGCCACCAAGCCGATCGACTCGCAAACCCTGCTCGAGCGCTTGCGCGGCGGCAGCACGGAAACAATCGCCTTCACGGTCCAAACCGCTCCCGCCGCCGGCGCGGACAATGTCGCGGCGATCACCGGCAATTCGCGTTTCTCCGGCACCACCGTGCGCCAGCTCGATCCAGCTCTTGCCGAAGCCAAGGACCTGCCTTACGACGCCGAGGGTGTGCTGGTCACGGCGGTGGAGCCGGGGTCGGCGGCCGAGCAAATGGGACTACGCGTGGACGACATCATCCTCTCGCTCAACGACTTGCCCATGGATACGGCGCAGGCTTTCTCCACCACTGCATCGCAGCGGGTCCGTACCTGGCAGATCATCATGCAGCGCGAGGGACGCATCTTGCGCAGCATTGTCAGCGGTTGAGAGGAGTTTCATGGCCGACCTTTTCGCCGCCTCGGCCATTGCGTCCGATCAGGATGCCGCCCGCCCCTTGGCCGATCAGTTGCGCCCGCGCAGCCTCGATGAGGTGATCGGGCAAACCCACCTCTTGGGACCCGAGGGTACCCTGCGCCGCATGATTGCGTCGGGCCGGCTGGGTTCGCTTATTCTCTGGGGCCCTCCTGGCACGGGCAAGACCACCGTTGCCCGGCTCCTTGCCAACCAGATCGGCTACGAGTTCGAGCAGATTTCTGCCGTATTCTCGGGTGTTGCCGATCTGAAGAAGGTATTTGAGCGGGCCCG
>JAQGKH010000007.1 GCA_028290225.1 Devosia sp.
CCAGCCGGGCAATGGCGAGCGAAAGCAGTTCGCCGCGCTTGGAGGTGACGAGGGCATGGAGTTCATCGAGCACGATGCGGCGCACCGAGCCGAACAGCAGCTCGGCCTGGGGGTGGCTCAGCAGCAGCGCTATCTGCTCGGGCGTGGTGAGCAGGATCTGGGGCGGGTTGGTGCGCTGGCGGGCGCGGCGTGACGCAGGGGTGTCCCCGGTGCGGGTTTCGACATTGATGGGCAGGCCCATTTCCTCGATCGGTGTCACGAGGTTGCGGGCCACGTCCACCGCCAGCGCCTTGAGGGGTGAGATGTAGAGCGTATGGAGGCCCGCAACCGGATGCGCAATAAGATCGGCCAGCGTCGGCAAAAAGCCAGCCAGCGTCTTGCCCGCGCCGGTCGGGGCGATCAGCAAGGCCGAAGCGCCGGCATTCCAGCTGTCGAGCACCGCCAGCTGATGGGCCCGCGGCGCCCAGCCTTTGCCGGCGAACCATTGGGTGATCACAAGAGGCAATGCGGGGTGGGGATCGGTCAAAGACACGCCAAGGTCTTGGGCAAAGATGCAAACAGCCTATATGATGATGCGGCAACACAGAAGCGAGGTTGGTGCATGACCCAGGACCAGGACGAATTGGTGGATCACCGCTCCTCGCTGGAGCGCTTCATGGGCGGCCGGCCCGGCGGCGTGATCATGCGTCTGGTCTTGTTGTCGCTGGTCGTGGGCTTTTTCATGTCGGTGTTCGGCGTGAATGCCGAGGAGATCTTGCGCGGCACGATGGAGTTCCTTCGCGATGCGCTGCGTGACAGCGGCGGGCTGGTGCGAAGCACGTTCAACTATGTGGTGACGGGCGCAGCTCTCGTGCTGCCGATCTGGTTGGTGCTGCGCCTGACGGGGAAGCGCCGGTGAGCGGGGCGCTGCAGCTCATGCCAGGCGAGGCGCTCGGGCGCCTGGTTCCCCATATCCTGGAGCTGATGAGCCAAAAGCATGGGCGGATTGCGGTGGGGCTTGCGGGTGGGCCGGGGGTCGGCAAATCGACGCTGGCGGCCGAGCTCGTGACCATGATCAACGCCACCCATCCTGGCATTGCCGCCCTCGTCCCCATGGATGGCTTTCATATGCGCCACGCCAAGCTCGAGGCGCTTGGCCAGGTGGAGCGCAAAGGCGCGCCGCACACATTCGAGGGCGAGGCCTTCGTGAACTTTCTCCACCAGCTCAAAACGGCCACTGAGACGATCAGCGGCCCGGGCTATTCCCGCAAGATCGAGGATGTGGTGGACAATGCCTTTGCCATCGGGCCAGAGGTGCGGGTGCTGATCGTCGAGGGCAATTACCTGTTGCTGACGGAGGGGCCATGGGCTGGCATCAAGCCGCTGCTGGATTATTCGGTGTTCATCAATGTGCCGCGCGAGCAGGTGGAGCAACGCCTGCTGCGGCGCCACGCCGCCGAGGGCCTGTTTACCGAAGAACGCAACCGCGCCCATATCGCGCGCAATGACCTGCCCAACTACGACCTGGTATGGGAATCGCGCGATCGGGCCGATGTGATCATCGAGCTCAGAAGCGAAAGCTGACGCGGGATTGTGCGGCGCTGGCGTTGCGGGGCGGCACCCGCTAGACCGAAACCCGCATCTGCTGTTTTTGACCTGAGTTCCCCAATGACGCACCCGTCGCCAGCCCGGCCGCGCTACCCTTTTGCGGTGGGGCATCGGGATGTGTGGAAGATCGCCCTGCCCGCCTGTGTGGCATTCATCACCGAGCCCATCGTTGGCATTGTCGATATCACGGTGATCGGGCGGCTGGGCGATGCCAGCCTGCTTGGCGGGCTGGTGCTCGCAGCGCTCCTGTTCGACGTGCTGTTTTCGCTGGCCTATTTCCTGCGGATCGGCACTGCGGGGCTAACGGCGCAGGCGATCGGGGCGCGCGATCCCACGGACGGGCTGATCCATGCGGCGCGGGCCGTCGTGCTGGCCGTGCTGCTCGGCATCGCCATGATCGTGCTGGCAGGGCCGATCTTGTGGGTGGCCGATCGGCTGCTGGCGCCCGAAGCGGGCGTGGGCGCGGCCATGGCGGATTACTTTGCTTATCGCATCTGGTCGGCGCCGTTTGCGCTGCTCAACTACGCGCTGCTGGGCTGGTTCTATGGCCGGGCGGCAGCGACCAAGGGCATGATGCTGCAGATGCTGCTGCACGGGGTGGATATCGCCTTGAGCATCTGGTTCGTGCACGGATTGGGATGGGGGATACCGGGCGCGGCGCTTGGCACGGTGATCGGACAAGCGGTAGCGGCGCTGGTCGGGCTTGGGCTGCTGGTGCACCATTGCGGCGGCATGCGGCAGGTGTTGCGCTCGGTGCCGATGGCTGAATTGCTCGATCCGGCAGGGCTCAAGCGCATGTTCGGGCTCAGCCGGGACCTGATGATCCGCTCCATGGCACTGATGGGCGCTTATGCCTGGTTTGCGGCGCAGGGCTCGCGCATGGGGGAAGTGGCGCTGTCGGCCAATGCGATTCTCCTTAACCTGCTGATGGTGGCTGGCTACTTCCTCGATGGCATCGCCCAGGCGGCCGAGCAGCTGAGCGGCAAGGCAGTGGGGGCCAATTGGCGCCCGGCGTTCGAGCGGGCTTATCGGCTGAGCTTTGGCTGGGCACTGGTGCTTGCGGCGGGGCTGGGAGCGCTTTGGTTTGCCACGGGGCCACTGATCATTGCGGGGATGACCACCAATGGGGCAGTGCAAAGCCAGGCGCTGCTGTATCTGCCGGTGGCCGCGCTTTGCGCCGTGTCGTTCATGCCGGCGGTGGTGTTCGACGGCATCCTGGTGGGCACAACCCTCAACCGGGTGATGCGCAACGGCATGGTTGCGTCACTGCCCGTGTTCCTGCTGGCGGCGACGGTGCTGCAGCCGCTTTGGGGCAATTGGGGCCTGTGGGCGGCGCTGCATTGCTGGTTCATCACCCGGGGCCTGATTTATTGGTGGGCGCTGGAGCGGCGCAAGGCCGCCCTGTTCACCGCCTAACGCGGCAGGGCCGCCTCGCCGCTCGCCCATTGCCCGGTGCGGGTGCCGACCAATTGGGCGATGCTGGTCTGGCCCTGGGCGCGGACGGCAGCGGCCAGCCCCTGCTTGATGCGCTCCAACAGGTCCAGGCCGCCAAAGACCAGCGCGGAATAAAGCTGAACCGCGTTGGCGCCGGCCTCAAACTTGGCGAGCGCCGTTTGCGGGGAAT
>JAQGKH010000008.1 GCA_028290225.1 Devosia sp.
TATGGCGACGAGGACGATGCACGCATTTGCGGGCATGAAGTCACCGGCGGCGCGGAAGAAGGCGGCGTTACCGCCATGGAAACCCTGCTGCAGCGCTGCCCGGATGTGAATGTGGTTTATGCCATCAATGAGCCGGCTGCGGCGGGCGGTTACCAGGCCCTGCAATCGGCCGGCAAGGATGACGGCTCGGTGCTGATCGTCGCCATCGATGGCGGCTGTCCGGGCGTCGAGAACGTCAAGGAAGGCATTATCGGGGCGACCTCACAGCAATATCCGCTCGACATGGCATCGCTGGCCATGGAGGCGATCGCCAAATTCGCCCAAGATGGCACCAAGCCCGAAGTTGATCCCGCACTCGGCTTTTTCGACACTGGGGCGCGGCTCGTGACCGACAAGCCGGTGGAAGGCGTTGAATCGATCGACACCACCGAAGCCACTGAACTCTGCTGGGGCTGACACCCCGATCTGCCTCTCCGGTTCTCGCCGGGGAGGCCATCCCATCAGGGGCATGTCGCCAGAGAGAGGGGCACGCGATGAGTGACGACGCCAGTGGCACGACCATGGCAGAACGCGGCCTTGCCAGCGTAGCGGCTGGGGTCGCGAGTTTTGAGGACGAGGCCCTTAGTCCTCTGCGCCGCGTGCAGCATTTCTTTCACCAGAACCCGACAACCATTCCGGCCATCATTCTCCTTGTTGCCGTCGCGGTATTTGCAGTGGTGAGCGGCGGCCGGTTCTTTGGCACGCTCAACCTGTCGCTGATCCTGGCCCAGGTGACGCTGATTGCGCTGCTTGGC
This sequence comes from Devosia sp., assembly GCA_028290225.1. GTDB lineage: Bacteria > Pseudomonadota > Alphaproteobacteria > Rhizobiales > Devosiaceae > Devosia. The sequence goes on from JAQGKH010000008.1 coordinate 795, forward strand.
ACGGCGCAGACCTTGGTGATCATCACGGCAGGGATCGATCTGTCGGTTGGTGCCATCATGGTGCTGTCATCCATCATCATGGGCAAGCTGGCGGTGGATTATCAGGTGCCGGTGGCGCTTGCCTTTCCCGCCGGGCTGTTGACGGGACTGTTATGCGGCCTGCTCAATGGGGTGCTGGTTACCGCGCTCAAGCTGCCGCCCTTCATCGTGACGCTGGGGACCTGGAGCATCTATGGAGCGTTGATCACGCTGGTCTCCAACGCGGCGACCATTCGGGCCCAGGCGCTCGACCAGTTTGCGCCGTTCCTGCGGTGGATGGGGGCGCGCATCCCCCTCGGGGGTGGCGCTTTCCTGATGTATGGCTCGATCCTGATGCTGCTGATCGCCCTCGCCATCTGGTATCTGTTGAGCCGCACCGCCTTCGGGCGCCATGTCTATGCCATCGGCGACGACGCGCATGCTTCGCGGCTGGCGGGCATCCAGGTCAACCGGACCCTGGTGGGCGTTTATACGCTTGCCGGCCTCCTCTGCGGGGTTGCTGGCTGGGTGTTGATCGGCCGCGTGGGCGCCGTGTCGCCGCTCGGCAACCAGACGGCCAATCTGGATGCCATCACGGCCGTGGTGATCGGCGGCACCTCGCTGTTCGGCGGGCGCGGCTCCATTCTGGGAACCCTGTTCGGGGCGCTTATCGTGGGTGTGTTCGACTCGGGGCTGTCACTGACCGGGGTTGATCCGCTGTGGCGGCAGTTGACCGTTGGGGCGCTGATCATCATTGCCGTCGCCATCGACCAGTGGATCCGGAGGATTTCGGCATGAGCCAGCCCGTGCTGCAGGCCCGTGGTCTCACCAAGCGTTATGGCCGGGTGGTGGCGCTCGACAATGCCGATTTTGAGCTGATGCCTGATGAAATCCTCGCCGTGATCGGGGATAATGGCGCGGGCAAGTCCACCCTGATCAAGGCGCTGTGCGGCGCCGTGCTGCCGGACGGCGGGGAGATCCTGCTCGAGGGCAAGCCAGTCAATTTCCGCTCGCCGCTGGAGGCGCGCAAGGCGGGGATCGAAACAGTGTATCAGGATCTGGCGCTGTCCCCTGCCCTGTCGATCGCCGATAACATGTTCCTGGGCCGGGACTTGCGCAAGCCGGGCATCAGCGGCACGCTATTTCGGCGGCTGGACCGCGCGCGCATGCAGAAAATTGCGCGCGAAAAGCTGTCCGAGCTTGGGCTCATGACCATCCAGAACATCAATCAGGCGGTGGAAACGCTCTCGGGCGGGCAGCGGCAAGGCGTGGCGGTGGCGCGGGCGGCGGCCTTTGGCAGCCGGGTGATCATCATGGACGAGCCGACGGCGGCGCTGGGGGTCAAGGAAAGCCGGCGCGTGCTGGAGTTGATCGGGGATGTCAGGCGGCGTGGATTGCCGATCGTGCTGATCTCCCACAACATGCCGCATGTGTTTGAAGTCGCCGATCGCATCCACATCCACCGCCTCGGCAAACGCATTGCCGTGATCAACCCCAAGGACTTTTCCATGTCCGATGCGGTGGCGATCATGACCGGGGCAATGCCGCCGCCGGCAAACTGAGAAGGTTTTGAACATGGATCTGGGCTTGCGGGACAAGGTCGCGGTGATCACCGGCGGCACGGTGGGCATTGGCCTTGCGGTAGCGGAAGGCCTGGCCGCTGAAGGGGTGAACCTCGTGCTGGTGGGGCGGAACGGCGAACGGGGAGACCGCGAAGCGGCCAGGGTGGCCGAGGCCCATGGCGTGATCGTTTCGGCAGTGGCGGCCGATGTCGCTACCGCCCAAGGCTGCGAGGCGGTGATCGCCGCTGCCAAGCGGGGCTTTGGTGGCGTCGACATCCTCATCAACAATGCCGGGACCGGCTCCAACGAAACGATCCAGGAGGCGGACGACGCCAAATGGCAATATTACTGGGACCTGCATGTGATGGCAGCGGTGCGGCTGGCGCGCGGATTGGTGCCGGGCATGAAAGCGCGCGGCCGCGGCGTGGTGCTGCACAACGCCTCCATCTGCGCGGTACAGCCGCTCTGGTATGAGCCGATCTACAACACCACCAAGGCGGCGCTGATGATGTTCAGCAAGACCTTGGCCAATGAGGTGGTCGGCGACAACATCCGGGTCAACACGATCAATCCCGGGCTGATCCTGACGCCGGACTGGATCAAGACAGCCAAGCAGATCGCCGGCGAGGATGGCTGGGAGGCCCATTTGCAGGGTGTTGCCGACGAGGCCGGTGGCATGAAGCGCTTCGCCACCCCCGAGGAGCTGGCGCATTTCTTTGTGTTCATGTGCTCGGACAAGGCGAGCTATTCAACGGGCTCGACGTATTTTGTGGACGGCGGCTGGCTCAAGACCGTCTAGCCAGTTCGCCCTTCTTCACCGTTCGTGGAAGGCGCGTGCCATGCTGTCGGTCACGGGCTTGACCAGATATTCAAAGAAGGTGCGTTCGCGCGTTTGCACGAACACTTCGGCGGGCATACCAGGAGTTGGATGGAAGCCCTGCACCCGCGCCAGTTGCTCGGGGGGAATGCTGACCCGCGCGAGATAGATCTCGTGATTGGTGTCGCTGGTATCGGCAATGGTGTCGGCCGAAAGATAGATGACCTCGCCATGCAGGATGGGGGTCGTGCGCTGATTGAGTGCCGTCAAGCGTATCGTTGCGGGTTGCCCCTGCCGAACCTCGTCGATCTGCATGCGGGGGATCTTGGCCTCGACGATCAACGGCACCCCCGCCGGCAGGATCTCCATGATCGGCTTGCCGCTTTCGATGACACCGCCCGTGGTGTGATAATACATGCGCACGATCGTGCCGGTGACCGGCGCGGTTATGGAGGTGCGCGCCAGCACGCTGTTGGCCTGCTGGCTTTGCTCGCGCAGGGAATCCATTTCGGCCTCCACCGTTTGAATTTCGTCGAGGGCGGCCTGGGTCACCGCGTCGCGCGCCTGGATGATCTCACGACGGTATTTCTCGATCTGGGCTTCCGATTCCTGCACCTCGGCCTCGAGCCGCGCGATATCACCCTCGGCGTCAGCCACCGAACGCTGGGCGGTGCGCAAGGCCGAAAGGGTCGTGACCCCCTTGGCTTGCAACTGGCTCATGACCGTCCGGTCTTCGAGCAGCAGGCCCAGTTGGGTTTGCATGGAGGCAATCTGAGCCTTGCGGCCCGCGACGCGGAACTCCAGCGATGCAACATTTTGCTGCATCATCATGGTTTCGTTTTGGAGTTTGGCACGTGCGGCCATGAAATTGCTGCGCTGGCTTTCGTTGATGGACGCGATCTCGGGGTGGCTGAGATAGGCGACGACGCTGGCCGGCGGCGAGTAATCCTCGAGCCCCTGCGCTTCGGCATCGAGGCGCGCCCAAATCGTTTCCAGCCGCACCAGCCGCAGCTGCAACTGCTGCGCATTCGCCTTGGCTGCCGTTTCATCAAGCAGCAGCACGGGCTGGCCCGCTTCCACATGGTCTCCTTCAAGCACCAGCAGATCCTTGACGATGCCGCCCTCGAAGTGCTGCACGATCTTGTTTTCGCCGGTGGCCACGAAGCTGCCGGGAGCGATGACGGCGGCGGAAAGGGGCGCCAGGGCCGCCCAGCTGCCAAAGCCGCCAAAAGCGACCGCAACCAGGACAAACCCGAAAAAGGTTTGTTTCTTGATGGAGCGCGGCACGCCGGAATACCATTCTAGGTTCTGCAGTTCGCCGACTGAAGACATGGGTCAAAATCCTGGTTGGGGTTGTGGCGCGCTCAAATTGGGGCCCGGGTTGCTACCGGCCTTGTTGCGCGTGAGCTCGGCCAGGACCTGGGTGCGGGTGCCGAACATCGAAACCGACCCGTTGTTGAGCACCAAAATCTTGTCAACGACGTTGAGCAAGGCCGGCCTCTGGGTGATCGTTACTACCGTGATCTGCTCTTTCTTGGCATGCAGCAGCGCCTTGGCCAGGGCCGCCTCGCCTTGAGCATCGAGGTTGGAGTTGGGCTCGTCGAGCACCACCAGCTTGGGGTTGCCGAAAAAGGCTCGCGCCAGGGCAATGCGCTGCTTCTGCCCGCCCGACAGGGGAGCACCGTCGCCGGCGACATAGGTTTCATAACCCTGCGGGAAGGTGGCGACCAGTTCATGAACATCGGCGAGCACTGCAGCGTCATAGATCGCCTGGTCGGAAGCGTCTTCGCGCATGCGGGCGATGTTGGCCTTGATGGTGCCGGGACACAGCTGCACGTCCTGGGGGAGATAGCCGATGTTTTCGCCGAACTGGCGCTGGTCCCAATTGCGCAGGTCCATGAGGTCCAGGCGCACACTGCCCGAAGTGGGCAGCACCGACCCCACTAGCATCTTGCCAAGGGTGGTCTTACCGGCGCCCGAATTGCCAATCACCGCCAGAGACTCGCCGGGCATGAGGGAAAAGGAAATGCCGTTCAACAGCACCTTCTTGGCGGGGGGCGGTACAAACAGGATGCGCTCCACATCCAGCCGGCCCTTGGGATCGGGCAGGATCAGGCGCTCGAAATTGAAAGGGGAGGACTGCAGCAGGTTACGGATGCGCCCGAAGGAATTGCGGAACTGCGTGTAAGCGTTCCAGCCTTCGATCGCCCCTTCGATGGGAGATAGCGCTCGGCTGGCGATGATGGATGCCGCAATCACCATGCCGCCGGTGATTTCCCCGCCGATGGACAGATAGGCGCCCCAGCCCAACATGCCGACCTGGGTGACGAGGCGAATGCCTTTGGACACACTGGCCATGATGATGTTTCGGTCCTGCGCGATCACCTGTGCTTGTAGCGATCCGGCAGTGTCTCGCCCCCAGATGCGCACCGCTTCGGGGATCATGGCCAAGGCGTTGATGATCTGAGAATTGCGCGACATGGAGTCGAGATGCAGCGTGGCGCGGCTGAGCAAGCCATTGGCATCGGCAAAGGGCTTGGCGGTGATGCGCTGGTTGATCAAGGCTGCGACGAGCAGGCAGAGACCGGCAAGCACCACGATGTAACCGAGCTGCGGATGGATCAGGTAAACCGCCAGCACAAACAGGGGTGCCATGGGAGCGTCGAAAAAGGCTAGCAAGGTGCCCGAGGTGATGAAGCTACGTAGCTGCTGCAAATCGCCCAGCACCTGATAATCGCGGCCATTGCCGTGCAAGGAAGCGCGCGCAGCGGCGCTCAGGGTGGGGGAGCCCAACTGGACAGCCACTTCCACGGCCGTGCGCATCAAAATGAAGCGTCGCACCGCGTCCAGCACAGCCTGGAGCACGACGGCTCCAAACACGGCCGCCGTCAGCATCACCAAGGTATCCAGGGAGCGGCTGGTGAGCACGCGGTCCGAGATCTGGAACAGATAGATCGGAATGGCGAGCACCAGCACGTTGATGAACACGGTAAAGCCCATGACGATCGCCAGATTGCGCCGCACCACCGCAATGCCGTTTTCCAGGCTTTGAGCGAAGCTCGGGCTTGAGGTGCGCTTGTGGAAACTGCCCGCCGCGCCTGAATTGCCCCGTCCGCTTCCGGCCCCGCCACCACCCTTGCCAGCGCCATTGCCACCTGAGCCAGGTGGCTGCGAATTGGTGGATTTCAGCGGGCCGCGGTCAGCGTCGATCACCGTGGGACCTGAGGGCTTGCCATGGGGGGAAGGTTCCCTGAACTCGGTGTCGCGTGCTTCCAATGGAGCCGCCTCGGCTTGGCCTTGCGCCGAGTTGTCCCGAACCGGGCTCAGCGGTGCCTCCGGATCGGGTTGGCGCCGACTTTGCGGCTGCCCGAGTGGTGGGGAAGCGGCTTGGAGCTGGCTGCTTGACACCTGCATGGTTGCGGACGGCAGGTCTACCGGAGCAGCGATGTCGGCCCGCTCCTCGTCATCGGCGCCCGGTTCATCGCCGCCTTGCGCCTCAAAGCTCTCCTGAAACGGGCGAGAATCGAGTTCATCGTCCAACACTTCGGCTTCGTCAGCGAAATCGGCTTCAAGCCCGCCCTCGTTCTCGTAATCGGGCTCGACGCTTTCCTCGTATTCGTCTTGGGATGGCTCTGATTGCTCAAGCTCTTCCTGCTGCTGTTCGTCTTCCTCATCGGCAAGGGCCTCAAGTTCGGCGGCAGCCGAGCTGATTTCCAGCAAGATGCGGTCAAGATCCCCGGTGCCGGCGGCGCCGGCCCTGGTTGAAGGATCGAGGCGGGTGCTCCCCACCGGTTCCACTAGCCTTTGATGATGCATGTCGGGTGCCTTGATTGGTTTACTGCATCACGCAAGTACGGTTTGCATGATGTCGGCTGGTGCACCGTCGGCTCCCATGGGCATCGGCCCCATTGCGGCTGTGTCGACCAGATCGAGGTCGAGATCGGTATCCAGGAAGGCGATGACCTCGGTCACCAGAATGTCGCCGTTGGGCGATGCCGAGTCGGCATAGAGAATATCGGCTTGGATCAGGATGGCGTCGGAATAGTGCTCGCCATTGAGGTAGGCGGTGTTGCCCAGGCCGTCGTGGTCGGTGATCGAGGCCGCATTGACGAGCGCGTTGGCGCCAGTGGTGATGTTCCACTCGATGTCGGGATGTTCCGCTTGGATTTGCGCCTGTTGCAGGCCCACATAGTCGGCGTCTCCGAGCACATTGGTTTGCTCGACATAACGAAGGTCGTAAACGTCGCCCTTGATGAACAACACGCGAAGGGCGCCATAGCCCTCGAATTGGGAGTCTGTGGAAAAGCCTTCAGGCATGCGGTAGTCGCCAGCAGCCAGCCCGGTCATCGCGTCATTGTAGTGACCCGGCATGCCGTCGACGAAGGTGTCGGCGCCGATATTGTGGATGCTGGCCTCGTTCCACAGCAGGTTGCCGCCGCTCGAAGCTTCGTGCCGGCCAATGGTTCCGGCCAGCATCTCGAGCACGTCATTGTCATACAGGATATTGGTCTGGACGATGATATTGGCGTCAAAGAGCGCGCCCCCGATGATGATCAGGTCGTAGTGGAGGCCAAGGGTGGCGAAGTTCACCGCGTTCATCCCGACATTTTCACCGCTGGTCACCAGAGTGGTCGAGCCGGTAGCCGTGAGAACGTGAAAATCCTGGTCCGACTGGAAGGTGAACTGCGACATCCACTCCACAAAGACCATGTCGCCTTCGACCACCGAGACAATCCAGTTGCTCGGCATCATGCCCGGATTGAGGGCGGCCGCGTCCCCGGTCGCGTCGCGCACTTCGTGGGTAAATTCGGCGATGTTGTAGGCCAGAGTGCTGGCAAGGGCCTGAGGCGCGCTGCCAAGCAGTTCCAAGTCTACCGTATCGATGTCGCTGTAAAGATTGGTCTGGATGATGGCGTCGAGCTGGTGGATATCCCCGTTCACCGCGAGAATGGCCGTGGTCACGCTGGCATTGAAGATGTTGGCTTCGTTAACCAGAAAGTTGCCGCCACTGTGCAGGGTCACGGACTGAGGGGCATCGGATCCACCCAGATGATAGGCACTGGCTGGCTCCGACCCGCTTTCTGCGTCGGTTTCATCTTCTTCAGCCATTGCCTCATTGAGGTGATCGGGAAGCGCGTCTTCGAGGCTGGGCGCATCGAGCACCAGTTGGCCGTTGACATAGATGCCGTCGATATCCTGCACCACATGAACGGTGGTGTGATCGTTGCTGCCACCCTCAGCGCCAAAGCTGTTGATGAACTCGGCCGTGGTCACCACAAAGGCGCCGACATCGGCATAGGCATGAAGCGTGGCCGAACCGGTCACGGCACCGACAAGATCGTCGGCCGCCAACTGCATCGCGGCTATCGCGAAGCCGGCGCCGGAATTGAACTGGATCGCGCCAGAATAATTTCCCAGGATGACGATGTCGTCGTCCACGAGGATCGCCTGCTGCTCGATAATGGCAAGCACCCCGCCCGGCACCGGGCCGAGCATCGGTAGTGCAGGAGCACCGTCTAGCTGCTGCTCGGAAACCGGCAGCTCGGGGGCAGGCTCGCCCGGGGCAAATTCGAATTCGGGTGGGGGCAGCGCGTGAAACTTGGCCTCCGCCGAGCCGCGAATATCCCAATCGGGAGGCACATAGCGGACCCCGGGAGTGTAATCCCCCAGATCGAATTTCTGGACAGCGTTGGCCGAAAGCTGCTCGAGCTCGCCATTCTCGGGAGCGGGTTGGGCGTCAACCTCGATCTGCTGGTAATCCAGCCGGGTGCGCGCCGCTTCCACGGCAAGTTCGAAATAGCCCAGGAAGTGAGCGAGGATTTCAGTTGTGTTGTCAGAAGGAAAAAACACCTGCGTTACCTCCGAGTGCGGCCCTTTTGCCGCCTGCACTCCCTGCGCGGTGAAAAGGCGGTCTGCGCGCCGGGCGCGCAGACCAGTTCATGCATGGAGCTTGTCGATTATGCGTCGTCGTGGCTGGAGTCGTTGCCCATGGAGTTGTCGCCACCCACCACGGTAGCATCCACAGCGTTCTGCTGCAGGTTGGCGCCGAGCACCATTTCCATGTTGAAGGCACTGGCCGAGAGGTGGGCGCTGCCGTCCACGACATTGCTTGCACCCACATCGTCGCCGGCGCTGGCATGGAAGCCATTGCCATTGGCCTGCAGGTTGTCACCAGCGGTGGCATAGGCGTTGAAGTTGGCGCCGCCATTGTGCTGCTGGACATTGCTCAGGCTGTCGCTGTCGAGAATGTCAGCGACCTGGCTGATGGCAAAGCCGGTGCCGCCATCGCCGCCAAAGGCGCCGTTGAAGACGTTTTCGAAGTTCACGTCGTCACCGGGATCGAACTCGAGCGAGCCGCTGTTGATAAACAAATTGTCCATCGTGGCAGTGCCGATATCGATGTCGGCGAAATCATCGTCGGAGTTGAACGAGTTGGTCGCCGTGTGGTCGTCCGTGTTGTAGGAATCCGCAA
>JAQGKH010000048.1 GCA_028290225.1 Devosia sp.
ATTTTCATCCGGCCTAAGCCGCTTGTTCCTGCCGAGCGCGGTGGCGCTGCAGGATTGTTCGATATCCGGCGAGTAGAGCATCCACGTCCGCCATTGTAGAGTTCCAGCCAAAGCTCACCCGCAGCGCACAGCCGGCCACTTCGGGCGGCACGCCCATGGCAGCAAGCACATGGCTGCCGCCAACCTTGCCCGAGGAGCACGCCGATCCAGAGGACACCGACAGGCCCAACAGGTCCAACCCCATCATCGCCGTGGCGTTGGTGACGCAAGGAACGGCGAAGTTGCTGATGCTGCCGATCCGCGTTCGGCCGAACACCACCAAGTCCGACACCAACTCCCGCAGTCCAGTCTCGAGGCGACCGGACAAGGCGGCGGGATCTGCGGCAGCATAAAGCTCCGTAAAAGTCGCAGCTGCCGCACCAAATGCGGCGATCAATGCCGCTGGCTCGGTGCCGCCGCGACGACCTTGCTCCTGACCACCACCCGGAATGAGGCGAACCTCATCCGCATGACTCTTGAGCAGCAGCGCACCGACACCGGCCGGCGCGCCGATCTTGTGCCCGCCCACTGCCATCATATCGGGTGCCGAAGCCGCAAAATCGAGAGGCACTTTCCCAAATGCCTGCGCTGCATCGATAAAGAGCACGTGACGTGAAGGACCGACCATCGCGTTAATTCGGGCGAGTGGCTGCACTACCCCAGTTTCGTTATTCACCCAGTGCAGAGCCACTAGCAGATTTTCACCTGCCGCATCCGCTTCGGCAAGCAAAGCCAGCAGCTGATCCAGATCAACCTGGCCGTCCGGCAGCAAACCAATCACGCGCACCGGCAATTGCGTGGCTTCGGCGGCCTTGAGTACGGCCGTGTGTTCGCCGGCGCTGACCACGATAGCGGTCGCGGCAAAAACACGCGCCCCGCCCACGATAGCCTGGGTAATGGCTTCCGTCGCCGAGCTGGTGAACACGACCTGCTTGCGCTCCGCACCGGCCAAACGCGCCACCTGATCGCGCGCGGTCTCAATGATATTGCGAAGCTTGCGGCCGTGGCCGTGGACTGAGGACGGATTGCCGGCAAGATCAAGCGCATCGATCAGCGCGGCGCGCGCCGCCGGAAGCAGCGGCGAAGCGGCAGCATGATCGAGATAGATCGCCGGTTCTTTCATCAACTCGCCTTTGAGCCATGCACCAGAATGCATGTGCTGTTTGCCGGCCCTGCAGCCGGCAAGGACCGACAGGACCAAACACTTCTTGAAATTGCAGCCGCACTTTCTTTACAAGGGGCGCTCTCAGCCGGTAATCCCGGCGAAAACGAGTTTCGAATAATTCTAAACTGGTTTTTCGAGCCATGTTTTAGGGAGCGTGCCGGGCTTAGTCAAGCGCGCGCCTTGCAGAACCGATGCTCGTTCAAACCATATCAACAGAGCCGAAACGGCCGGAAAAGCAGTGTCATGCCAGAAGTGATTTTCAATGGCCCCGAAGGCCGCCTGGAAGGCCGGTACCAGCCAGGCAAGGAGCCCAACGCTCCGATCGCCATCGTGCTGCACCCGCACCCGCAGTTCGGCGGGACGATGAACAACCAGATCGTCTACAATCTGTTCTATATGTTCGCCGAACGCGGCTTTGCCGTTCTGCGCTTCAATTCGCGCGGAGTTGGGCGCTCCCAAGGTCTGTTCGACCATGGCATTGGCGAGCTGTCCGATGCCGCTGCGGCGCTGGACTGGCTGCAGATCATCAACCGGGAATCGCGCGGTTGCTGGATCGCCGGCTTCTCTTTTGGTGCCTGGATCGGCATGCAGTTGCTGATGCGCCGGCCGGAGGTGGAAGGTTTCATCTCGGTGGCGCCGCCCGAAAACCTGTACGATTTCTCGTTCCTCGCGCCCTGCCCCTCCTCGGGGCTGATCATCCACGGCGACAAGGATCGGGTGGCTCCGCCCAATTCTGTGCAGAAGCTGGTTGACAAGCTCAAGACCCAGAAGGGCATCACCATCGAGCAGCAGATCGTGGAAGGGGCCAACCACTTCTTTGAAGGCAAGATCGACGACCTGACCACGCGTTGTGGCGATTATCTCGACCGCCGCAGGCAGGAGATTGCCGCAGGTGGCGGCCGCTAAATGCGGCCGTAAGCTACTGAAACGACGGTGGTTTGTTGATGTCGAAGTTCAAGTCTGATTTCCTGCGCGTGCTCGATGAGCGCGGTTTCATCCACCAGATCTCCGATCCAGAGGGGCTTGATGCCCTGGCGCTCAAGGGGCCGATCACGGGTTATGTGGGCTATGACGCCACGGCCACCTCGATCCATATCGGCAACCTGATCAGCGTTACCATGCTGTATTGGCTGCAGGAAACCGGCCATCGGGCGATCAGCCTGATGGGTGGCGGCACCTCGATGGTGGGGGATCCCTCCTTCCGCGACGAGCAGCGCAAGCTGCTGACGGTGGAGCAGATCCAGGGCAATATCGACAGCATCAAGCGCGTCTACAGCAACATCCTGCGCTATGATGGCCCCAATCCGGCCATCATGGTGAACAATGCCGAATGGCTCCTGAACCTGAACTATATCGAATTCCTGCGTGATGTGGGCCGGCACTTCTCGGTCAACCGGATGCTCAGCTTCGACTCGGTGAAGCTGCGGCTCGACCGCGAGCAGTCGCTGAGCTTTCTCGAATTTAATTACATGATCATGCAGGGCTACGACTTCGTCGAGCTCAACCGCCGTTATGGCACCGTGCTGCAGATGGGCGGCTCGGATCAGTGGGGCAACATTATAAATGGCGTCGATCTCAGCCACCGCATCGGCGGCCCGCAACTTTATGCGCTAACGACTCCGCTGCTGACCAAGGCAAGCGGAGAGAAGATGGGCAAGTCGGCCACGGGGGCCGTCTGGCTTAATGGCGACCTCTTCAGCCCCTATGACTTCTGGCAATATTTCCGCAACACCGAGGATGCCGATGTCGGCAAGTTCCTCAAGATCTTCACTCGCCTGCCACTCGATGAGATCGCCAAGCTGACGGCGCTTGGCGGGAACGAGATCAACGAAGCCAAGAAGGTGCTGGCGACGGAAGTCACCGCCATCGTGCATGGCCGTCAGGCGGCCGATGAGGCAGCGGCAACGGCGCGGGCCACGTTTGAGGCGGGCTCGATAGACCTCTCCTTGCCCACGGCCACCGTGTCTCGGGCCGAGTTGAATGGTGGCGTTGGGATCTTGTCGGCCCTCGTGACTGCGGGGCTCGCAGCCTCGAATGGCGAAGCGCGCCGGCATGTGGCGTCGGGTGCGGTTCGGATCAATGATTCGCTGGTTGAGGATGACAAGCTGAGCCTGGGGAATAACGCCTTGCTGCCCGAGGGCGTGATCAAGCTGTCCGTCGGCAAGAAACGGCATGCGTTGATCAAGCCGGTATAGCGGATTTACCCGAAAGCCCGGCTCGTTTGCGGTGTCGTCCCGGCGTTGAGCCGGAATCCATCCTGAGATCTCGAGATGGGCCCCGGCTCAAGGCCGGGGTGATGATGTGACCAGATCGAGGGCTGACCTACACATAGGCAAAACGACAAAGGCCGGGATCGCTCCCGGCCTTCTTGTTCGGTGCAAGGATCACTCCTTGTCAGCGGTCGCCTTGGGCTTTTTGGGCTTGGGCAGCGCCTTGGGCTTGGCGGGGCGCGGCGGAACCGCGATCAGCTCCAGCTTGGCGTCGGTGCCTTCGCCGACAACGGCTACGGTCACGGAGCCGCCATTGACCAGTTCGCCGAACAGCACCTGGTCGGCCAAGGGCTTCTTGACGTGCTCCTGAATGACGCGGCCGAGCGGACGGGCACCCATGCGCTCGTCATAGCCGTGTTCTGCCAGCCAATCGGCGGCTTCCGAGGTCAGGTTGATGGTGACGCCACGCTCGGCCAGCTGACCTTCGAGCTGCAGCACGAACTTCTCCACCACACGGCGCACCACTTCGCGCGGCAGCGGCGCAAAGGAGA
>JAQGKH010000036.1 GCA_028290225.1 Devosia sp.
ATGGGCAAGACCTCGCTCGCCACCAATATTGCCTTCCATGTCGCCAAGGAGTGGAAGGGCGACGTGACCCCGGATGGGCACCGCAAGAGCGTCAATGGCGGGATCGTCGGCTTTTTCAGCCTCGAAATGAGCGCCGAACAACTCGCCACCCGTATTCTGGCCGAACAGGCGCAGATTTCCTCATCGGACATCCGGCGCGGCAACATCCATGAAAGCCAGTTCGCCAAGCTGGTGGATACCTCCAATGTGATGGCGCAGATCCCGCTTTATATCGATGATACCGGCGGCATCTCAGTGGCGCAGCTGGCGGCACGGGCGCGGCGGCTGAAGCGACAGAAAGGGCTCGACCTGCTGATCGTGGATTATCTGCAGCTGCTCACGGGCTCCAGCAAATCCTCGAGCCAGAACCGCGTGCAGGAGCTGACCGAGATCACGACGACGCTCAAGGCGCTGGCCAAGGAACTGGAAGTGCCGATCATCGCCCTGTCGCAGCTGTCGCGCCAGGTGGAAAACCGGGACGACAAGCATCCGCAATTGGCTGACTTGCGCGAATCGGGCTCTATCGAGCAGGACGCCGACGTGGTGCTGTTCGTGTATCGCGAAGAATATTATCTCAAGAACAAGGAGCCCAAGGAAGGCACCCCGGAACATATGAGCTGGCAGGGGGAAATGGAGCAGGTGCATGGCAAGGCCGAAGTGATCATCGGCAAGCAGCGCCACGGCCCCACCGGCACGGTGCAGCTGAGCTTTGAGGCGCAGTTCACCCGCTTTGGCAATCTGGCACGTTCCGAATACCTTCCCGAGCGCATGGAATAAGCATGGCATTGCAATCGGGCCTGGGCGGCCAGTTGAGCATCGATCTTGGCGCCCTCGCCCGCAATTGGCGCGCCCTCGACAAGGTGAGCGCCGGAGCGCTGACCGGCGCGGTCGTAAAGGCGGACGCCTATGGTACGGGCATAACCCAGGCCAGCAAGGCGTTGTTTGCCGCCGGCGCCCGCTTCTTTTTCACCGCGACCCCCGACGAGGCGCTTGCCGTGCGGGCGGCGCTGCCCGACGCGCATATCTTTGTGCTGGACGGACTTTATCCGGGCGCGGCCAATTTGTACGTGCGCCAGAACCTGATGCCGGTGATTTCCTCCATTGGCATGCTGGAGGAATGGCTGGCCAAATGCGTCGAGCGCAGCGAAGCCTATCCGGCCGCGTTCCATTTCGACACCGGGATGAACCGGCTGGGATTCCGGCTCAACGAGGCCGATGACGTGCGCGAGCGCACCGAAGCGCTGGGTTATCAGCCGCAGATGCTGATGAGCCACCTGGCCTGTGCCGACCAGCCCAACCATGAAAAGAACCGCACGCAGCTGGCGCTGTTCAGTTCGGTGCTCAATCAGTTTCCCAATATTCCGGCCTCGCTGGCCAATTCAGCGGGGTTGATGAGCGGGCGCGAATACCATTTCCAGATGGTGCGGCCGGGTATCGCGCTTTATGGCGGGCGGGCGGTGAATGGCCGCAAGAACCCGATGGCGCCGGTGGCGACGCTGCATGTGCCCATTCTGCAGGTGCGCGAAGCGCGTACGGCGGAAACGGTGGGTTATGGCGCCCATTACTCCCTTGCTCGCGACAGCCGCCTGGCGATTCTTGGCTATGGTTATGCCGATGGCCTGTTGCGCTCGCTTTCGGCCAGCAATGCGCGGCAAGGCGCGAAAGTGTTTATCCGGGGCAAGCTGTGTCCGATCATCGGGCGCATCTCCATGGACCTGTCCATCGCCGATATCACCGAACTCGGGCCCGACCTGCCGGTGCCGGGGGAAGCGGCCGAGGTGCTGGGCGCCAATGTGCCCCTGGATGACCAGGCGGATGCCGGCAGCACCATCGGCTATGAACTCCTGACCTCCCTGCGGCTCGCGCGGGTGAACCGGGTGTATCTCGGCGATGGTGACCTGGCGGAATAGCGTTCCTTGTTTGTTCTTGCATTGACAGGCCGGACTGCTTAGATCGGGGTTCGGATCGCCCTTTCCCCTCGCCCACGAGAACCGCCTTGGCAAAATCCCGCTCCAGTTTCGTTTGCCAGGCCTGCGGCGCCGTCACCACGCGCTGGCAGGGGCGATGCGATGCCTGCGGGGAATGGAATACCATTGTCGAGGAACTCACCGATAGCGGGGTGGGCGCGGGCCCCAAATCGGCCAAGGCGGGCGGCAAACCCACCAACCTGGTGCCGCTTTCGGGAGAAACCGAGACAGCGGCCCGCGTCATCACCGGCATCGCCGAACTGGATCGGGTGACCGGCGGGGGCTTTGTTATGGGATCGGCGCTGCTGGTCGGGGGCGATCCGGGCATCGGCAAATCGACGTTGCTGCTGCAATCGGCCGCGGCGCTGGCCAATCGCGGCAAGCGCGTGGTGTATGTTTCGGGCGAAGAAGCCGTGGCGCAGGTGCGCCTACGGGCGCAGCGGCTGGGCCTCGGGGAAGCTAGCGTGCTGCTCGCCGCCGAAACCAATGTCGAGATCATCCTCGCGACGCTGGAAAATGGCCCGATACCCGATCTCGTGATCATCGATTCCATCCAGACGCTGTGGACCGATCGGGTGGACAGCGCCCCGGGCACGGTGACGCAGGTGCGCACCTCGGCACAGGCACTGACGCGCTTTGCCAAGAAAAGCGGCGCGGCGGTGGTGCTGGTGGGGCATGTGACCAAGGACGGGCAGATCGCGGGGCCGCGGGTCGTCGAGCACATGGTGGACGCGGTGCTGTATTTCGAGGGGGACACCAGCCACAGCTTCCGCATCCTGCGCGGCGTCAAGAACCGCTATGGCGCCACCGACGAAATCGGCGTGTTCGCCATGACCGAGCGCGGGCTGGAACAGGTGGCCAATCCTTCGGCATTGTTTCTCGATCAGCGTGACGAGGGCGCCGCCGGTTCGGCGGTGTTTGCGGGGCTCGAAGGCACGCGGCCGCTGCTGGTGGAAATCCAGGCCTTGGTGGCCCCTTCGCCGCTGGGCACGCCACGACGGGCAGTGGTCGGGTGGGATTCGTCCCGCCTGTCCATGGTGCTGGCGGTGCTGGAAACGCGGTGCGGCGTCCGCATCGGGGCCAATGACATTTATCTCAACGTAGCGGGGGGGCTCAAAATCAACGAGCCGGCGGCCGATCTGGCCGTAGCGGCGGCGTTGATCTCGTCGCTCACCGGCTCGCCCCTGCCCGCTGATGCGGTGTATTTCGGCGAAATCTCGCTGGCGGGCGGCGTTCGGCCAGTGGTGCATGGTTCGCTGCGCTTGCGCGAAGCGCACAAGCTCGGGTTCAAGTCGGCATCCACCGGGCGGCTGGCCAGCAATGACAAGCATAGTGGATTGGAGATTGCCGAATATTCCACCTTGTCGGAACTGGTGGGGCGAATCGCGGCCAAGGGAAAACCGCGGGCGGACCGGAGTGACGACGACTAAGGTCCGGTTTCAGGGGACATCGGGTGCCACTGGGCCGCCCGCCCTTGGCATAATGGTTTAAAGCAGCTAAACGAGGCGCTTGTTGCACCGGGCCAACAAGCAGAACAGGCAAATAGACTATGCTAACAGCGTTCGATGTCGGTGTTGGTGTGCTGGTGCTGATCTCAGCAGTCCTGGCCACAGCCCGCGGTCTGACTCGGGAAGTCTTGTCCTTGGCGACCTGGGCCGGATCGGCAGCCATTGCCATCTATATGTGGCAGTATCATCCTGAGATCGGGCGCCAGATCATCGCCGAGCAGGTGGTGGCCGATGTTGCGACCGTGGTCGTGACCTTCATTGTCGCCCTGATCGTGCTGCATCTGTTGACCATGCGCATCGCCGACTTCGTGGTGGATAGCCGCGTCGGGCCGATCGATCGCACGCTGGGCTTCGTGTTCGGCGTGCTGCGAGGCGTGCTGATCGCCATTGTCATTACCATTTTTGGCACCTGGCTGCTGGGCACCAATCTGCCGCCCTGGGCCGCGCAGTCGCAAACCTTGCCGCATCTGCAGAACATGGGCAATTCGCTGATTCACATGCTGCCCCCCGATCTGGAGGAGCAAGTCACCGAGATTCTCAAGGGCGGCACGGGCCTTACCGATGACGCCGAAGATGGCGCCGGCCCCGCCGACGAGGGCACGGACGCCCCCGAGGACGGGACTGTCGCCCCCTCCCCGACGCCGCCCGCCACGGTGCCCGCAGCGCCTGCCGCTACCGGCGCTTGATCAACCACAGGTGTTCGGCGTGCGCGCCGGACAACCCTGTTGCTCAATATCGGCGTTGGTACAGGCGCCTGAAATGGGGTATGGGTCGCCATCCCACACCCTTCTCGCGCCGGGGCTCCTGCACCGGCTGCCGCACAAGCTGAATGGAGAGCCCGGTGGCCCATCCGAGCGACGATTTCGATCTTGACGGAGACACCCTGCACGAAGAGTGCGGGGTGTTCGGCATTTTAGGGCACCCTGATGCCCCGACCCTGACGGCGCTGGGACTGCATGCGTTGCAGCATCGCGGGCAGGAAGCGGCGGGGATCGTGTCGTTCGATGGCCGTCAGTTCCATTCCGAGCGCCAGCTTGGCCTGGTGGGGGATCATTTCACCGACCCGGCCACGCTCAAACGCATTCCTGGCGACATGGCCATGGGCCATGTGCGCTATTCCACGACCGGCGAAACCATCCTGCGCAATGTGCAGCCGCTGTTTGCCGAACTGGAAGTGGGCGGCATCGCCATTGCCCATAACGGCAATCTGACCAACGGGCTGACGCTGCGCCGGCGCTTGATCGCGCAAGGCGCCATCTGCCAATCGACCTCCGATACCGAAGTGATCCTGCATCTGATCGCCCGTTCGCAGCGCACCTCGTCTTCGGACCGGTTCGTGGATGCGATCGGGGCCGTGGAAGGCGCCTATGCCATGGTGGCCATGACGCGCACCAAGCTTATCGGCGCGCGCGACCCCAATGGTATCCGCCCGCTGGTGCTGGGCGATCTGGACGGCAAGCCGATCTTTGCATCCGAAAGCTGCGCCCTCGATATCATCGGCGCCAAATTCGTCAGGGATGTCGAGAATGGCGAAGTGGTGGTGTGCGAAATCCAGCCCGATGGCTCGATCAGCATCGAATCACTCAAGCCCTTTCCGCAGCGGCGCGAGCGGATGTGCCTGTTCGAATATGTGTATTTCGCGCGCCCCGATTCAGTGGTGGCGGGACGCAGTGTTTATGCAGCGCGCAAGCGCATGGGCATCAACCTGGCCAAGGAAGCGCCGGTGGAAGCCGACGTGGTGGTGCCGGTGCCCGATGGCGGCACGCCCGCGGCAATCGGCTATGCGCAGCAAAGCGGCATTCCGTTCGAGCTCGGCATCATTCGCAACCATTATGTGGGGCGCACCTTCATCGAGCCGACGCAGTCGATCCGCGCCCTTGGCGTCAAGCTCAAGCATTCGGCCAACCGGGCCGAGATCGCCGGCAAGCGCGTGGTGCTGATCGACGATTCGATAGTGCGGGGCACCACCTCGGTCAAGATCGTGCAGATGATCCGGGAAGCCGGCGCGGCCGAAGTGCATATCCGGGTCGCCAGCCCGATGATCTATTATTCCGATTATTATGGCATCGACACGCCCGATCCCGACAAGCTCCTGGCCAACCAGCACAAGGACCTGGCCTCGATGTGCCGGTTCATCGGCGCCGATTCGCTGGCCTTCCTGAGCATCGACGGGCTTTACGACGCGGTCGGAGGCGTCAAACGCAATCCCATGGCGCCGCAGTTTACCGACCATTATTTCACCGGCGACTACCCGACGCAGTTGACGGATCTGAGCGGGCGCTCCAAGAACGAACCCAAGCAGATTTCCTTATTGCGAGAGGCTGGTTAATGCCTGCAGAACAAGTGCTTGCGGGCAAGGTTGTCCTGGTTACCGGAGCGTCGCGGGGCATTGGCTATGCCAGTGCGCTCGAGGCGGCGCGGCGTGGCGCCCATGTGGTGGCGGTTGCGCGCACCGTGGGTGGCCTTGAGGAACTGGATGACGAAATCCAGGAGCTCGGCTCATCCTCGACGCTGGTGCCGCTCGACCTGCGCGATGGCGATGCCATCGACCGGCTGGGCGCGGCAATCTTCGAGCGCTGGGGCGCGCTGGATGGCTTGATCGCCAATGCCGGCATGCTCGGCACCCTGTCGCCGGTACCGCATCTCAAGCCGGAAGAGTTCGATTCGGTGATGGCAGTCAATGTCACGGCCAATTACCGGCTGGTGCGGGCAACCGACCTGCTGCTGCGCCAGGCGGCCAGCGGGCGCGTCGTGTTCGTGTCTTCGGGCGCGGCGCGCTCGGCCAAGCCCTATTGGGGGCTTTATGCCGCCAGCAAGGCGGCCGCCGATGCACTGGCCAAGGCTTATGCCGGGGAAGTGGAACAAACCAAGCTGCGCGTCAATGTGTTCTATCCGGGCGCGGTGCGCACCGCGATGCGCGCCAAGGCCATGCCCGGGGAAGATCCCCAGACACTGCCAACGCCCCAGGATGTCGCCCCCAAGCTGGTGGACCTGCTGAGCCCGACCCTGATGCAGACGGGCCAGATCTACGACATGCGGCGGGGCGGTTTCACGCCCCTCTAGGCATTGCTCGCGGCGCCATCGAGGCGCGTCATCAGCACCTTGTCGATGCGGCGGCCATCGAGATCCACGATCTCGAAGCGCCAGCCGTCATGCTCGAAGGTTTCCCCAACGCCCGGCAGGCGATTGATGATCGAGAGCACATAGCCTGCCACCGTTTCGAAGCGGGCGTCCCGGGCCATGGTGATCTTGAGCTTTTCGCTGAACTCGTCCACCGGCATCCAGCCGGCCACCAGGTAGGAGCCGTCTTCGCGTCGGACCACGGCGGGATCGTCGCCGGTTTCCTCCTGGAACACACCGGTGATGACTTCGAGGATATCGCCAGAGGTCACGATGCCTTCGAAGTGGCCGTATTCATCCACCACCAGTGCCATATGCACGGTGGAATTGCGGATGGCCCGGACGACGTCCAGAGCATCGGCGTGGTCCATGACCACGGGCACAGGCTGCACGAATTTGCGGATGTCGAGCGGCTGGCCGTTGGCGAAGGTGGCCACCAGATCGGTGATGGCGACAACGCCGATGATGGAATCGGCATCGCCATCCTGCACCAGCAGGCGCGAGCGGTGGGTGCTCAGGATGCTGCGGCGGATTTCGGCGCCGTCATCGGCAAGATCAATGACGTCAACGTCGAGGCGTGGGGTCATCAGGCCGCGGGCGGAGCGATCGGCCAGGCGCATCACGCCCGAGATCATGGAATGCTCGTCGCTTTCGATCACGCCGGCCGTGGTCGCTTCGGCGATGATGGTGCGCACTTCCTCCTCGGTGACAGTTTCCTCGGTCTGCCCGCCCTGCCCCAGAAGGGTCAGCACCGCCTTGCCGGAAACATCGAGCACCCAGATGATGGGCGAGCCGATGGTGGCCAGAAGCTTCATGGCGGGCGCCACGCGGGCCGCGACGCCTTCGGGATCGCGCAAGGCGATCTGCTTGGGCACCAGTTCGCCCAAGATCAGCGACATATAGGTGATCAGCAGCACCACCCCCCCAACGCCAACGAGATCGGCGATGTTGTCGGGAACACCCAGCGATTCGAGCCAGATGGTGAGGCGCTGGCCCAGCGTGGCGCCCGAGATGGCGCCAGACAACACGCCGACCAGGGTGATGCCGATCTGCACGGAAGACAGGAACTTGCCAGAATCTTCGGCGAGGCGGATGGCGGTCTCGGCGCCCCGGTTACCCGCATCGGCCATGGTGCGCAGGCGGGCGGGACGGGCAGAAACAACGGCGAGCTCGGACATGGCCAGCGCGCCATTGACGATGGTCAGAACGATAACGATCAGGATTTCAAGGAACAAGATTTCAACGTCATACGCGGCCCCGCACTCAGCATCGGGTCGCTTCAGGCGCGTTGATTATGGGGCAAAGCGGGGCGAAGCACCATGGGTGTTGATGGTTCGCCCGCGCTGGTCAGCCCATCTTGCGCTTGGATGGATCGTCATAAGGGTTGTTGCTGCCCGAGCGAACCCATAGGCGGATCGGGCTGCCCTTGATGTCAAAGGCTTCGCGCATGCCGTTCACCAGATAGCGCTGATAAGCGGTGGGCAATGCATCGGGGCGCGAGGCAAACAGAATAAAGCTGGGTGGCCGGGTCTTGGCCTGCGTCATGTAGCGCAGCTTGAGGCGGCGGCCCGATACGGCCGGGGGCGGATGCCCTTCCACCATGCCCGCGAGCCAGCGATTGAGGCGGGCCGTGGACACATGGGAATTCCAGGAGCGCTCGATGGTGAAGATGGCCTCCATCAGCTTGTCGATATTGCGCCCGGTGAGCCCCGAAAGGGTGACCAGCGGGATGCCGCGCACCTGCGGCAGCAGCCGTTCGCAGGCTTCGCGGAGCGCCGACAGGGCGGCGTTCTTGTCCTCGATCAGATCCCATTTGTTGAGCGCGATCACCATGGCGCGGCCTTCGCGCTCCACGAGGTCGGCGAGCGCCAGATCCTGCTTTTCAAAGGGCACTGTGGCATCGAGCATCAGCACGACGACTTCGGCATATTGGATGGAGCGCAGCGAATCGCCGACCGCGAGCTTTTCCAGCTTTTCCTGCACGCGCGAGCGGCGGCGGATACCGGCGGTGTCCACCAAGTTGATGACGCGGCCTTCCCATTCCCAGGGCACGAGGATCGAATCGCGGGTAATGCCGGCTTCCGGGCCGACCAGCACGCGGTCCTCGCCGACCATGCGGTTGATCAGCGTCGACTTGCCGGCATTGGGGCGGCCGACAATTGCGACATTGAGGTAGCGCCGCGGGTTCCAGCGCAGCGTGGCTTCCTCGCCCTCGCCTTCCAGCATGTCGGGGGTGATGTCGACATCAATCTCGGGCATGGCGTCGAGATCGGCGATAGCCTGGGCTTCCTGTTTCTCGGCGGCCGCATCGATGGCCTGGCCGACAATGGAATACAGCTCGGAAAGACCAAGCCCATGCTCGGCCGAAAGGGCGATGGGTTCGCCAAAGCCGAGCTTGAAGGCTTCCACGAGCCCTGATTCGGCGGCCTTGCTTTCGGCCTTGTTGCCCACGAGATGGACGGCCTTGCCGGCCTTGCGCAGCACCTGCGCAAAGCGCTGGTCCAGCGGAACGACGCCAGCGCGTGCATCGATCATGAAGAGGATCACATCGGCTTCGGCGATGGCCAGCTCGGTTTGCTGGCGCATGCGATCTTCGAGCGAGCCGTCGGTGACGTCCTCATAACCGGCGGTGTCGAGCACGCGAAAGGTCAGATCGGCGATATGGCCTTCGGCCTCGCGCCGGTCGCGGGTAACGCCGGGTGTATCGTCGACCAGCGCGATCTTGCGACCGACCAGACGATTGAACAGGGTCGACTTGCCGACGTTGGGACGACCGACAATGGCTACGGTGACGGTCATGGCTTGGCTTTCCGGATGGGCAGAGCGTCAGCTGCGCCGCTATTCGAGGACAGGATCAGTCGTCTTGGTTGCAGGGGGAGCGGCTGGCGCCGCAGGCGCCGGTGCTTCGGCCGCTGGAGGAGCTGCGGGGACCGGTGCAGGTGGCACGGCGGGCAGAGCTTCGGCCGGGGCCGCGGCTGGCTCAGCTTCCTCGCCATTCACAATGGAATCGATGGCGTCTGCGGCAACTTCGGCCTCCGGCTCAGGCGCGATAACGCCTTCGGCGAGCATCTGGCCGAGATAATAGCCCATGCGCTGGCGGGCGGAGTTCTGGGTCAGCGGATCGTTGAGCACAGCTTCAAAGCTGGCCTGGGCGGCGGCATAGTCGCCAGCCTTGTATTGGGCCAGCCCCATGGCCTCGCGCGCGGCGTTGCGCAGCGGATTGCCCTCGGTGGCGATGGTTTCAATGCGAGACTGCACATCGGCCAAGGTGCCGTTGTCGATCATCAGCGTACCGGCCAGCACCAGCGCCAGTTCGCGCAGGCGCGGATTGGACTGGCTGTTGGCCAGGCTATCATAGAGCGCCACCGCTTCGGCCGGGTTGCCGGCCTTGGCCAGCACGCCCGCCTTGCGGAACTGCGCTAGCACCGGATAGCTGCCCGAACCCTCGGCGATCACCTGGTCCAGCGCCGCCTGGGCCCCGGCCAGGTCGCCCCCGTCCACCAGCTCGAACGCGGTGTAAAGCTCATCCGACGACTGCGCGGCATTGTTGG
>JAQGKH010000050.1 GCA_028290225.1 Devosia sp.
AAGCAAAAGCGCCTGGCGGTGATCGGTGGACTTGCCATCGTAGTGGCGTTCGCGACAACCCTGGTGCTCGTCGCCCTGCGCGACCAGATCGTGTTCTTCTATGCCCCGTCCGACATCATTGCCCGGCAGGTGCAGCCAGGTCAGGCCATCCGGATTGGCGGGCTGGTGAAAGACGGCAGCTGGGTGCGCGATGGGCAGCACAACAGCTTTGTGGTGACCGATAACCAGAACGAGATTGCCGCGACCTATACCGGGATCCTGCCCGACCTGTTCCGGGAAGGGCAGGGCGTGGTCGCCGAAGGCAGCATCGGTTCGGATGGCGTTTTTACCGCCAGCAATGTTCTGGCCAAGCACGACGAAAACTATGTTCCCAAGGAAGTGGTCGATGCGCTCAAGCGCAGTGGCGAGTGGCGGCCCGATACGGCGAGCACGAACTGATGGCCATTGAGCTCGGGCATTTCGCTCTCATCCTCGCCTTTGCCATCGCCACGGTGTCGGCTATCGGGGGCTTGGCCTTCCGCCCCGCCGGGGAGCGGCTGGCGCTGGTGCTGAGCCAAGGCGCGGTGCTTCAGTTCGTGCTGGTTGCAGTCGCCTTTGCAGCTTTGATCCAGGCCTTTGTGAGTTCGGATTTCTCCCTCGCCCTGGCCGCAAACAATTCCCATTCGCTCAAGCCCCTCTTGTTCAAGATCTCCGGGGTGTGGGGCAATCACGAAGGCTCCATGGTGTTGTGGATCCTCATCCTCGTGCTGTTCGGCGCCTTGGTGGCGGCCTTTGGGCGGGGCTTGCCTCCTGACCTGCTGGCGCTTGTTCTGGCCACGCAGAGCCTGCTGGCGGCAGCATTTGGCGGGTTTACGCTCTTCACCTCCAATCCGTTCGCCCGGCTGGTGCCGGCGCCGCTCCAGGGGGGCGACCTTAACCCGGTGCTGCAGGATGTGGGGCTCGCCATCCACCCGCCACTGCTTTACGCGGGCTATGTAGGGTTTTCGATCTGCTTTTCCTTTGCCGTTGCGGCGCTGATCTCGGGTCGCATTGACCAGGCCTGGGCTCGCTGGGTGCGGCCCTGGACCATGCTCAGCTGGACCTTCCTGACCCTCGGGATCGCCATGGGCTCATACTGGGCTTATTACGAGCTCGGCTGGGGCGGTTGGTGGTTCTGGGATCCGGTGGAAAATGCCAGCTTCATGCCCTGGCTGGCCGGCACCGCTCTGCTCCACTCGGCCCTGGTGATGGAAAAGCGCAACGCGCTCAAAGTCTGGACGATCTTTTTGTCCATCATCACCTTCTCGCTGTCGTTGCTGGGCACCTTCCTGGTTCGCTCGGGCATCCTGACTTCGGTGCACACCTTTGCCAGCGACCCGACCCGCGGCCTGGTGATCCTCACTCTGTTGGCATTGGTGATCGGCGGTGCTTTCGCCTTGTTTGCCCTTCGCGCCTCAACCTTGCGGCAAGGCGGGCTGTTTGCACCCGTCAGCCGAGAAGGCGCGCTGATCCTCAACAACCTCTTTCTGGCGACCGCAGTTGGTGCCGTGCTGGTTGGCACGCTTTACCCGCTGGTTCTTGACGCTCTGGGGGGCACGACAATTTCGGTCGGAGCGCCGTTCTTCAACCTGACCTTTGGCGCGCTGATGGCCCCGCTGCTGCTGATCCTGCCCTTCGGTCCGCTGCTCGCCTGGAAGCGGGCTGACATCGTGGGCGCGGCACAGCGCTTGTTGGGGGCAGGGGCGCTCGCCATTTTCCTGACGATCCTGATTGCCTCGCTTGGCGGCCGCTCGATCTCGTTGGCGCCGCTTGGCCTCCTTCTGGGCTTTTGGGTGGCGTTTGGTGCGGTTGCCGAGCTGATCGACCGGGGTCGCCTCGGCCGCATCCCGCTGCGCGAAAGTGTCCGTCGCTTGGTCGGACTGCCCCGCTCCGCCTGGTCTACGGCAGTGGCTCACTTCGGCATCGGCGTCTCGGTCCTGGGTATTGTGGCGACTTCTGCATGGCAAACCGAACTGGTCACCACCCTTAATCCGGGTGAAAGCGCCGAGTTGTCGGGCTATACGATCGCGTTCAACACGTTCCAAGAAGTTCCCGGGCCAAATTACCGGGCCGAGCAAGGCAGTTTCACCGTGACCGCTCCTGGCGGTGGCACCCGGCCCCTGACCGCTGAACGCCGCATTTATGGGGCCAGCGGCATGCCGACAACCGAGGCAGCGATCAGCACCTATGGCTTCTCGCAGCTGTATCTCCAGCTTGGGGAGCCGCTGGACACCACCCATGTCGTCCGGATCTGGCATAAGCCCTATATTACCTTGATCTGGCTGGGGGCCCTGCTGATGGCTGGGGCGGGAGTATTATCGCTATCCGATCGCCGCCAGCGCATCGGGGCCCCCCGGGCAGCGGCGAAAATGGTCCCGGAGCCTGGCCAATGACCTGGCTGCGCGTGCTTGTGCTGATCTGCGCAGTGCTGTTGATGGCACCCGCCTTTGCGGTTGGGCCGGACGAGATATTGCCCAATCCCGCCCTTGAGAGCCGGGCCCGCGACATCTCGGCCGGCCTGCGTTGCCTTGTCTGCCAGAACCAGTCGATCGACGACAGCGATGCGGATCTCGCGCGGGATTTGCGGATCCTTGTGCGTGAGCGCCTCCTGGCCGGCGACAGCGACGAAGCGGTGCGCCAGTTTCTCGTGGATCGCTATGGTGAATATGTGCTGTTGGCGCCGCGCCTGGGGGCGCACACGATGCTGCTCTGGGCTGCCGGGCCGCTATTGCTGCTGGTAGGGGTCGGCGGCCTTTGGCTCGCGGCACGGCGGCACAAGCGGCAGCAGCAGGGTGAAATGACCGACGAAGAGGCCGAGGCGCTGGACAGCCTGCGCCAGCCTTCGAGCGAGCGCTAGCGGACGGCTCGCCTTACCAAAGTTTAATCCGGACGCAACGTCGCCGAAAGGCGGTGCATTCCATATGTATCGCACAGGCTGGTGAGACGGCCTTTCCAAGGAGACGAATTCCAATGCGCTCAACAATTCTTTCGCGGACGCGTCGTTGGCTCGGGGCCTCGGCCCTGGCGCTGATGGTGGGTATCGGCGGCGTGTCCACTGCTTTTGTCATGACCGGCCAGGCGGCAAATGCCCAGGTCCAGAACACCGCGCAGATCACTGTGCCTCCAGTGGCACAGCCCCAGCAGGGCTTCGCTGATCTCGTAGAGGCAGTCAAACCCGCCGTGGTATCCATTCTTGTGGAAGCCGAGGAGGCTGGCCAGAACGTGCAGCGTCGCGGCGGCCAGTTCAACTTCAACATGCCGGACCTGCCCGAAGGTCACCCCTTCCGTGACTTCTTCGATCAGTTTGGTGACCGTTTCGGCGGTCCCGATGGCCGTGGCCAAGGTTCGGAGGACGTGCCGGAGCCGCGCCACTACATGGCTGCGGGTTCAGGTTTCGTGATTTCCGCTGACGGTTATGTCGTGACCAACAACCACGTGGTGGAGGACGCCACCAAGGTCACCGTCGTGTTCGACGATGGCACCGAGCAGATTGCCGAGATCGTCGGCACCGACGAACGCACTGATCTGGCCGTGCTCAAGATCGAAGGCCAGGACCTGCCTTTCGTGAACTTCGAAGCCGAGCCGAGCCGCGTGGGTGACTGGGTGGTCGCTGTCGGCAATCCCTTCGGCCTTGGTGGCACGGTGACGGTGGGTGTGATTTCCGGCTCCGGGCGCAATATCGGCGGCTCCGGCTACGGCGACTTCCTGCAGATCGACGCTGCGGTCAACACCGGCAATTCGGGTGGCCCCGCCTTCAATGCCAATGGCGAAGTCGTGGGCGTCAACACCGCCATCTACTCCCCCAATGGCGGCAATGTCGGTATCGCCTTCGCGATCCCGGCAGCCACCGTCAAGACCATTGTCGGCCAGTTGATCGAAGATGGCTCGGTGACCCGCGGCTATCTCGGCGTGTCCATTCAGGACGTGACCAAGGACATCGCCGACAGCGTCGGGCTGCCGAACGCCCGTGGTGCCATTGTGCGCGATGCGGCCCCCGATGGCCCGGCCGGTCCGGCCGGCGTGCGCTCGGGTGATATCATCACCCAGGTTGACGGCGAGCAGATCGACGACGCCCTGGACTTGAGCCGCACCATTGCCGGCAAGGCCCCGGACTCAACTGTTGAGCTGACCATCTGGCGTGACGGTGCTGAAACCAAGCTCCCGGTCAAGCTGCAGACACTGACTGAACAAACCGCGCCGGCCGATACCCAGGAACAGCCTGCAGCTCCCGAGCAGCCTGCCCAATCCAGCGTCGGTTTGACCCTGGTGCCGAATGCCGGCGGCCCTGGTGGCCTGCTGATCCAGGGAGTTGATCCCGAGAGCCCTGCGGCAGAACGTGGCTTTGCTGTTGGCGACGCCATTCTCGAGGTCGACAACAAGCCGGTTGCTTCGGTTCAGGAGTTTGAAGCCGCAATTGCGGCGGTCAAGCAGCGCGGGCTCAACACCGCCCTGGTCAAGGCCAGCCGCGATGGCGAGGCTCGCTTCGTCGGCCTGCCCCTGGGCGAGTAACACCAACAGGCCCCGGAGCTCGGCTCCGGGGCCATTTTTCAGCGCCCGCGCCGGAGCGTCACGGTGAAGATTCTGCTGATTGAAGATGACCGCGAAGCGGCGAGCTACCTGATCCAGGCGCTCGATGAAGCCGGGCACGTCACCCATCACGCCGCTGATGGGGAAACCGGTTACGCCATGGCATCCGACATGGAATATGACGTTCTGATCGTTGATCGCATGCTGCCGCGCCGGGATGGACTTTCCATTGTGGAATCGCTGCGTGCCGAGGGCGACAACACGCCGGTGCTGATCCTGTCTGCCTTGGGCGAAGTGGATGATCGGGTCACAGGCCTGCGGGCCGGTGGCGACGATTACCTCACCAAGCCGTATGCCTTCACCGAATTGCTGGCGCGGGTCGAAGTTCTCGCGCGCCGATCCAGCCCTTCCGAGGCGGCGACCACCTATGAGGTCAATGGCCTGGTACTCGACCGGCTGTCACGCAAGGTCGAGCGTGATGGCGAAACCATCCTGCTGCAGCCGCGCGAATTCCGGTTGCTGGAATACCTGATGAAGAATGCCGGCAAGGTGGTGACCCGGACCATGCTGCTGGAAAATGTCTGGGACTACCATTTCGATCCTCAGACCAATGTCATCGACGTGCATATGTCGCGGCTGCGTGCCAAGATCGATAAGGGCTATGCCAATCCGCTGCTCCATACGGTGCGCGGCGCCGGCTATGTGATCCGCGAGTAGCGCGTGCACCGACTTGCCCAACTCTGGCGCACCTCGACGGTTCGGCTGACCGCGACTTTTATTGCCATCTTTATCCTTTTTGCCGTGCTGCTGCTGGCCTTCATCACCTGGCAATCGAGTGTGCAGATCCAGCGCCAGCAAGCCGATGATATTGACCGTGAAGTCCGCCTGTTCCAGCGGATCGACGCCAACCAGGGCATTCGCGAGCTGGCGCTTGCGGTGGACCGGCTTTCGCGCCAGCCGGGCCCGGGAGTTTACTTTCTG
>JAQGKH010000080.1 GCA_028290225.1 Devosia sp.
GCCCATTCCTTGAGCCCCTTGATCTCGCCATCCAGCTTGTGCGTGAGGATCAGGGAGCCAAGCTTGGGAATTTCGAGCGCCCAATGCGTGGTTTCGGCCTCATCATCGGGAATGCCGAACAGGATCAGCGGCGCGCCATCGGTGTGGGTTTCGTAATGCCCTTCCATGGCCGCGATCTTGGCAGGCTGGTGCTCGAAGGTATTGAGGCCATGCAGGTCGCCCACGAAGATCTGGATGGGCGTGACCACCGCCGCCATCCACATCGCCATGGAAAACATGATGCGGGCCTGCCGGTTGGACTTGTCAGTCAGCAGGTGCCAGGCGCCGACGGCCCCCACGGTGAAGGCCGTGGTCAGGAAGGCAGCGAGCACGGTATGGGTCAAACGATAGGGAAAAGACGGGTTGAAGACGATGGCCCACCAGTCCTGCGGCACGAAGTTGCCGTTGGCATCAAGGCCATAGCCCGCCGGCGTGTGCATCCAGCTATTGGCCGAGGTAATCCAGGTGGCCGAAATCAGCGTGCCGATCGCCACCGCACAGACCGCCGCCATGTGAAGCTTGTCGCCAACGCGCTGCCGCCCGAACAAGGCGATGCCCAGAAAGCCCGCTTCAAGAAAAAACGCCGTGAGCACTTCATAGCCCATCAGCGGGCCAATTACGGCGCCGGCCCGGTCCGAGAAGACCGACCAGTTGGTGCCGAACTGGTAGCTCATCACGATGCCCGACACGACACCCATGCCGAAGGTCACGGCAAAGATGGTCTTCCAGTATTCGAACAAGCGCAGATAGGCGGGGTCGCGCTTCCACAGCCATAACCCGTTCAGCACCGCCAGATAACTCGCCGTGCCGATGGAAAAGGCTGGAAAGATGAAGTGGAATGACACCGTAAAGGCGAACTGGATGCGTGCGAGGAGTTCTGCCGTCAGTCCGTAAGTCATCGCCAAGCTCCGCCGGGCGCCAACAGTTCTTGCTGTTCAGCTGCGGCTGCCGCCGGAACGCCGGATTCGGCCTATCCTGGAGTGCCACGCCCGATGGGTCTATCTAGACACCGAACCGTCCTCTGCACAATCGGGTAGGGCGCGGCAAATCGGCCCTGCGCCGCTGCCGCGGCACTGGATGCCCAGTTCGGCAACAAACAATAAAGCCGCCCCATAAGGGCGGCTTCGCGAAGGGGAGCGGATAAGACCCGCTCCCGATCTGAAAAGAGTTACTGGCCTGCAACGACCGTGCCGGGGGAGTAGATCACGGCGCGGTTGGACAGATCCACGAAGTACACGCGGTCCTCGGTGTAGAAATAGCCGAGATTGTCGCGGCCTTCGACATTGGCGATGGTTACGGTTTCCGGGACCGTATAGCCGACATCGATGTCACCTTCGATAACCACAGGCTCGGTCGGGTTGAGGCGCACATAGTCGATATCGGTTGCTTCAACACCGGCTTCCGCGCCAATCGTGGCACCGGCAAAGCCGCCGATGATGGCGCCGATTGGCCCAAAGATCAGCCCGCCGGCGACTGCACCGGCAACGCCGCCCGAAGATGCGCCCACAGCTGCGCCTGCATCCGTGTTGTTCTTGATGATCTGCGCAAATGCCGGGCTCACACCCATGGCAATAATAGCGACCGAAGCCAAAAGCATCTTCTTCATTATTGTACTCCTATTCATTCCGGTGCTCGTTGGGCACCTCATTTGTGCGCCGCAAAACCGCTGCGCATTATCCCCGCGGCAGACAAACGGCCCAGCGTGAACTCAGTTCCCTTGCGGCAGACGCGCCGGTGCCGATGGTTATGCTTTCCTTCACGGACACTGGCATTGCCGTGCATCGCTTTTCACGCCAAGAATGAACGGATCGAATGCAAGACCAAGGACAGGAACGATGCTGAAGGGAATTGATCCGCTGCTGAGCCCGGAAGCGCTGCAGGCATTGCGCGCTATGGGCCATGGCGACGATCTGGTCATCGCCGACTCCAATTTTCCCGCCGATTCGGTGGCCCGCAGCACCGTCTTTGGTCGCGCGATCCGGATGGATTGCGATATCGTGCGCGCCGTTCGGGCCGTGCTTTCGGTCATGCCCATCGATACATTCGTCACCGATGCGGTGGCGCGGATGGAGGTGGTTGGCGCGCCCGATCAGATCACCCCGGTGCAGGCAGAAGTGATGGACCTCCTGGCCGGCACCGAGTTCCGGATGGTGGGGATCGAGCGTTATGCCTTTTACGAGAGGGCCAGGAAAGCCTACGCTGTGATCTGGACGCAGGAGCGTCGGCCTTATGCCGATTTCGCTATTCGCAAGGGCGTGCTCGGCCCCAATGAGATACTGCCCAACAGCTGAGCCTTAGCTCAGCGACAGCCTTTTCCCCAATGCGCGCAACGCTACCAAGGCTTCAGCCGCGCTGGGGGTCGCCTGATCCAACCGTTGGATGAAAGGGCAGGTCAGGGCGGCAATGGCAAAGCCGTCCGGCGACAAGACCGGCACGCTGATATCCTCGACCCCTGCCAGTTGCTGGCTCTTGCCGATCCGATGCCCCTCGGCAGCGCAGCCGGCGAGCACCGGCTCACTCGCCGCGAGACGGGCGGCATTGTTTGTGCCCTCCCAGCGCGCCAGCAGTTGCTCGCGTTCATGGGGGTCCTGGAAGGCCAGCAGCACCAGGCCTGAACCGGTGGTCAGAAGGTCCAAATGGGTGCCAACGCGAATGCCGAACTCCCAATTACCGGGGCAGCTGGCCTGCGCTACAACGATGCCGATGTCGGCTTCCGGCGCCACCAGATGGCAGGATTGACCGATTTCCCGTGCAAAGCCGTCCATCAATGGCAGGGCGCGCGCCACCAAGCGGCGCACTGGCGGGTGCCGATGGGCCAGCACGAAGAGCTTCATGGTCAGGGCATATCGATCCCCCTCGGGGGACCGGCTGACATAGTCGCGCGCCACCAGCCGCTCGAGCATGCGATAAATCTCGCTGGGGCGGCGTCCCATGGCCTTGACGATCTCGGCGCGGGTCAGGCCCCCGGCCTGCTCCGAAAGGAGCTCCAGAATGTCGAGGCCCTTGTCCAGTGCGGGGGCGCGATAGCGCTCCTCCGGCATCTCCACGGCTAGCTTGTTCATCGCGTCCTCCCGCCCTTCTTTTCTATTGCAGCTTCGGTTCATTTGTGAACACATGATTTGTATATGAGACGCGTAAGCGTCCCGGGTTGAGCTTGGAGGAGCGATCGACATGCGGCTGCAAGGCAAGCGCATTTTCATTTCGGCAGCAGCTCAGGGGATCGGACGGGCCAGTGCGCTCGCCTGCGCTTCCCAAGGTGCCGAGGTCATTGCCGTCGACATCAACTCCGAGGGGCTCGCCAGTTTGGCGGCCGAGAATCCGGCCATCTCCACTCATGTTCTGGACATGCGCGACGGCACGGCCATCAAGGCCTTGGCGGCCCAACTCCCCGAGCTTGATGGCCTCTTCAACTGCGCCGGCTTCGTGCACAACGGCACGGTCCTTGACTGCACCGATGCCGACTGGGAGTTCAGCTTCGCCCTCAACGTGCAGAGCATGTTCCATACCATACAGGCGTTCCTGCCCGGCATGCTGGAGCGCGGCGCGGCGACGGGCGGCGGCTCCATTCTCAACATGGCCTCCATGTCTTCATCGGTGAAGGGCTTCCCGAACCGGTTTCTCTACGGCACCACCAAGGCTGCCGTGATTGGCCTGACCAAGGGCGTAGCTGTCGATTTCGTGAAGCATAAGCTGCGCTGCAACGCGCTCTGCCCGGCAACGGTCGATACGCCATCCCTGCGCGGCCGCATCGCCAGCGCAGCGGATCCGGTGCAGGCCGAAAAGGACTTCATCGCCCGCCAGCCAATGGGGCGCCTCGCCACCGTTGACGACATCACGCCCATGGTGGTCTTCCTGTTGTCCGACGAGTCCCGTTTTGTCACTGGCCAGGCCGTTGTCGTGGATGGCGGTGTCACCATCTGAGTGGATCGGATCATGTCCGAACGCATTGACTCCCATTGCCACTTCTGGCGCCTCGACCGGGGCGACTACGGCTGGCTGCGCCCGGACGCACGCGCCTTGGCGCCAATCTATCGCGATTGGCGTCCGGCTGATCTTGATCCACT
>JAQGKH010000088.1 GCA_028290225.1 Devosia sp.
TGCGCGTCAGGTCGTATTTGAGGTCGGTGGTCAAAAGCCCCATGGCGGAGGTGATGCCGGGGAATGGCGGCACGATCACTTCGGGGATGTCGAGCATGCGAGCCACTTCCACCCCGTGGAGCGGTCCAGCGCCGCCAAAGGCGACCAGGGCGAAGCTGCGCGGATCGATGCCCTTTTGCACCGTGCGCGAGCGGATGGCATTGGCCATATTCGAATTGATGATGGTGAGGATGCCCTCGGCCGTCTCGTTGATCGACATGCCAAGGCGCTCCGACAACTCGCCGACCACCTTGCGGGAAGCGGCTTCATCGAGCGTCATGCCACCGCCAAGGAAGTCCTGGGCCGCCAGGCGTCCCAGTACCAGGTTGGCGTCGGTTACGGTGGGCTCGGTGCCGCCCCGCCCATAGGCCGCCGGCCCAGGCACGGCGCCAGCCGATTGCGGGCCAACGCGGAAGGCGCCGCCGCGATCGATATGGGCGATGGAGCCACCACCGGCGCCGATGGTGTGGATGTCGATCATCGGGGTCAGCAGCGGGAACCCGGCAATGGAGGTGGAGCGCGCATCGGTTTCGGAGAACACGCCATCGACGATGATGCCGATATCGGCGCTGGTGCCCCCGATATCGAAGGTGATCAGGCGATTATGATTGGTCAGATCGCCGATCCACTTGCCCCCGAGCACGCCCGCGGCAAGGCCGGACAGCAACGTCAGGGTTGGCTTCTCGACCACCATCTTGGTGGTGGCAACGCCGCCATTGGAGGCCATGATGCGCAGGTCACCCTGGACGCCAATGGCGCGCAAGGCGTTATCGAGATTGTCGATATAACGATCGACCTTGGGGCCGATAAAGGCGGCGAGCGCCGCGGTGGTGAAGCGCTCGAACTCGCGGAACTGGGGCGAGATGAACGAGGAGGTGGTGACAAAGGCGTCCGGCATCACCTCTTCGACGATCGCCTTGGCTTCCAGCTCATGGGCGGGGTTGAGATAGGAGAACAGGAAGCAGACCGCGACCGATTCGACCCCCTCCGCCTTCAGCTCCAGGGCAGCCCGGCGCACGCCGTCACGATCCAGCGGCTCCAGCTCTGCCCCGGTCGGTGGCACCAGGCGGCCACCAACGGTCTTGCGGTGCTGTCGGCGCACGAGCGGACGATGCTGCCAGGGGAGCTCCTGGATAATGGAATAATGCTCCACGCGCTGGTGGCGCCCGATATGGATGATGTCGCGGAAGCCTTCATTGGTGATGAGGCCGGCCTTGGCGCCCTTGTTCTCAAGCACCGAATTGGTGGCGGTGGTGGTGCCATGAAACACATAGTCGATGCTGGATGGCTCGACATTGTTGGCTGCACACAGCTCGGTGATGCCGGTCATGACGCCGCGCGAGGGGTCATCGGGGGTGGTGGATACCTTATGGACGGCGATGTCGCCGCTGGTCATGTCGCAATAAACCAGGTCGGTAAAGGTGCCGCCGACATCGACGCCGATCGTTTTCATTATGCTCTCCGGAGGGCTATTCCCCCTAGCGTTACGGTACTGTGGATGCATAGTCCATAATTTCCTGCCGCTTTTTGCAAGGTCCCGTCAGCCTTGTTCCGCACCGGCGCCAACGGCATGCGGGAGCGGGGAAAACGGGGCTGCCGTGCCACCGAATGAGGCAATTGGTGCCGCATTTTCAGCCATCCTGTCTGTCCGGCAGGCGATGAACCAATTTAACAGCCCAATCGAACTGAAAAGGTCGCAAACGCAGTTGACGGCTCGCCGGAAAGCGGTTGTCAATCGTGGACTGTGTATACCCGTGGCGATATGTTGCGGGCGTCTTGGAGAAGGGGACGTGAGGATGATAGCGACAACAGCGAAACTTGCCGCAGCCACGCTGGCACTGGGCTTGTTAACGGCAGGCGCAACGCAGGCGCAGGATGCGCTCGCAGCGGCGCAGGCCGACTTGGATAAATACGCCGGCATTCCTTCGTTCACTGCGCCCGGCGCGCCTTTCGACGCCAAGGCCTGCATGGCCGACAAGAGCATCCTTTCGGTGCCCGCTTCCAGCGCCGTGCCCTTTGTTGCCACCATTGCCGAAGCCATGGGTGAGATCGCCAAGGAAATCGGCTTTGAATACCAGATCTGGGAAAATCAGGGTCAGCCCACCCAATGGGTTCAGGGTATTGAATATGGGGTCACCAACCAGTTCGACCTGATCGATCTCCTGGCAGGCGCCGATCCGCGCGTGCTGACCACCCAGATCAAGGCCGCGCGGGACGCCGGCGCCATCGTCACCGCGTCCCATCTTACGGGCCATGAGCAGGAAGTGCCGGGCGGCCTTACCGCCTCCATCCCGATCGACTACAAGCAGGCCGGCAGGCTGTTGGCTGAGTGGGCCATCACCAAGAGCGAGGGCAAGGCCAATGCCCTGGTGCTGATCACCAATGAAGTGCTGTCCACCGAATCCATGATGGCCGGCCTCGAGGAGGTCTTTGCGGCCCATCCCGACAGCAAATTCACCACGGTCAACATTTCGATCCCGGATTGGGCGAGCAAGATCCAGTCCAATGTGCAGTCGTCGATCATCGCAGACCCCACCATCAACTATATCCTGCCCATCTATGATGGCATGAATCAGTTCGTGGTGCCGGCCCTGACCATCACTGGCGCTGCCGACCGAGTGAAGATCGCCACCTTCAACGGCACACCCTTCGTGCTCGACATGATCCAGAATGGCCAGGTCGAGATGGATATCGGCGAAAATCTCGACTGGATCGCCTATGGCATGCTCGATGCGCAGATGCGCCTGGTTTGCGGGCTCGATCCGGTCACCGATCCCAAGATCCCGCTGGTGATCTTTGACGCCAACAATGCCGCGAGCGCCGGAACGCCAGCCGAAGTGTCCAAGGGCTATGGCGATGCCTATGTGCAAGGCTACAAGGAGCTCTGGCAGCTTTGACGCTTCCTGTTTCTGCCCAAGTCGAGCCGCCCCAGGGCGGCTCGACCAGCGCCTTGCGGGTCGAAGGCCTTTCCAAGCATTTCGGTGCGAGCCGGGTGCTGTCTGGCGTTACGCTCGAAGTGGCGCGTGGCGAGGTCCATGGATTGCTGGGCCAAAACGGCTCGGGCAAGTCCACCTTCATCAAGATCCTGGCGGGCTTTCACGCGCCTGACGAAGGCGCGCGCTTGTTTGTTGGTGGGCAGGAAGTGCCCTTGCCGTTGCCGCCCGGCGAGTTTCGCAAGCTCGGCATCGCCTTTGTGCACCAGCATCTGGGACTGATCGCCTCGATGACCGTGCTCGAAAACCTGCTTATTGGCGAGCATGCCACTGAAGCGCGCTGGGCCATCAACTGGACCGCCCAGGCGCGCCGCGCCAAGGCGTTGTTTGAGCGCTTCGGCTTGTCGCTCGATCCATTTGCCGAGGTGGAAAGCCTGAGCTCGGTTGAGCGGGCGCTGCTCGCCATTGTGCGCGCCTTCGACCAGCTCGAGCAAACCAAGGGCACGCTAACCAAGCTGTTGATCCTGGATGAGCCGACGCCGTTCTTGCCAGCCAAGGATGTGGGCAAGCTCTTCGACCTGGTGCGCGCCATTGTGGCGCAGGGCGCGAGCGTAATCTTTGTTTCCCATGACATCGACGAGGTCAGCGAGATCACCGACCGCATCAGTGTGCTGCGGGACGGGCAACTTGCCGGCTCGTTGCTGACTAAGGCCGCGAGCAAGGCTGAAATCGTCGAACTCATTGTCGGCCGCTCGGTTGATCTGGCCTCCATGCGCCCGCCCGTTCGTGAGTTCGGAGCGGAAGTCGCCATTGTCGCAGGGCTCCGCGGCGGTGCCGTCGAGGATTTTTCCCTGCGCGTGCGCGCCGGGGAAGTGGTGGGGCTCACCGGGCTGATCGGCTCGGGCTATGACGATGTGGTCAGCCTCTGCTTTGGCGCGAGCCGGGCGCAGGCAGGCTTTCTGACCCTGCAGGGCACCGAGCGCGATCTGAGCCAGGCCACGCCGCACCAGTCGGTGCGCGATGGCATCGCCTTTATTCCCGGCGACCGGCTGGCCGCGGGCGTGGTTCCCACGCTCAGCGTTACCGACAATGCCACCTTGCCGATCCTGCGCCGCTTCGGGGGCGGCTGGCTGATGTCCCGCAGCGCCATGCGGGCGGAAGCTGCCCGGCTCAACGCTGCCTTTGACGTGCGCCCGCCCGATCCCGCTGTGTTGATGAGTGCGCTTTCGGGCGGCAATCAGCAAAAGGTCGTGCTCGCCAAGTGGTTCCAGATGCAGCCAAAATTGGTGCTGCTGGACGAACCGACCCAGGGGGTCGACATCGGAGCGCGCGAACAGGTGTTCGGCGAAATTCGCCACATGGCCGAACAAGGCGCGGCGATCATCTGCGCCAGCTCCGACCACGAGCAATTGGCCGCCATCTGCAACCGCGTCGTGGTGCTGGCGCGAGGCCGGCAAGTGGCCGAACTCGAAGGCGCGGCCATCTCAAAATCGGCCATCGCCCAAAGCTGTTACATCACCGAAGAGACTGGAGCCAAGCTGTCATGACTGAACTCAACGCGGCCCAGGGTGCTCATCGCGGGCGGAACTGGGTAGAGTGGGGCGAACGCTATGGCCTGGTTATCGCCTGGCTGGTGGTGATTGTCGTTTTCAGCCTGTTGCGGCCCACGACCTTTTTCAGTTGGGCTAACTTCTCGACGATCTTCGGCTCGCAGGCGGTGCTCGTCGTGATGACGCTGGGCCTTATCGTGCCACTCACGGCGGGCGACTATGACCTGTCCATCGCCGGCAACCTGACGCTGAGCGCGATGGTGATTGCCGTGCTCAATGTCTACTTTGACTGGCCAATCGTCGCGGCAATCCTGGCCGCGGTGGCGACAGGCCTGGTGATCGGCGCCGTCAACGCCTTCATTGTCCTGTATTTCCGCATCAATTCGCTGATCGTGACCTTGGGCATGGGCACGTTCCTGCATGGCATCACGCTGTGGATCTCGAACTCCAACAC
>JAQGKH010000156.1 GCA_028290225.1 Devosia sp.
GGAAACCCATCGCGTCGGCTTTGCCCAGGACGAGGAGCCGGGATTTATCCACCACACCGACCGGTTCGGCCCGCTCGACATCGGCTGGCGCACCATTGCACCCCTCGAAGCTACGGGTGACTGGATAGCGGACGACACATTCTACCATGGCAAGCGCATCGGCGTCGGCATCCTGCATCAAGGCAACGACTTTCCCGCCAATGCCGCCTTCGCCCACGATATCGGGCTCGATCTGCTGGACGGCATTGACTTCAACAAGGGCTGCTATGTCGGCCAGGAAGTGGTCAGCCGCATGAAGCACCGGGGCACCGCGCGGCGGCGGCCGGTGATCGTGCATGGCGTCGAGGCGGCAGCGGGCAGCGCGGTGCTCGCGGGCGGGCGGGAAGCTGGCCGAATCGGGCAGGTGGTGGAGGGGGAAGCCCTTGCCATCTTGCGGCTCGACCGCATCACCGATCTCGGCGATGTCACCGTCGAGGGCAAGCGGGTTGGCCTGTCGCTGCCGCCCTATGCAAGCTACGCGTTTGGCGAATCGGTGCCCGATGAGTAGCGTCGCGCCAACACTTCGATAGCTTTTGGGGCATCATGGCGCGCGGCAAGGACCGAGCCTGGCAACGGATGTTGTCCGGCAGACGGCTCGATATTCTAGATCCCTCCCCGCTCGATGTTGAACTCTCCGACATTGCGCACGGGCTGGCGCGCGTTGCCCGCTGGAACGGACAAACGCTGGGTGACTATGCCTTTTCGGTAGCGCAACATTCCGTGCTGGTGCTCGAATTGTTCCGCGCCCACAATCCCGAGGCGGACAACACCGCCCAGTTGCAGGCATTGCTGCATGATGGGCCCGAATATGTGATGGGTGACATCATCTCGCCGTTCAAGGCGGCGATGGGCGGTAACTACAAAACCGTGGAAGACCGTCTGCTGGGGGCTATCTACCTGCGCTTTTCGCTGCCCGCAGCGGCTGGATCTACCTTGGGCAAGCTGATCAAGAAGGCCGACCGGGAAGCGGCCTACTTCGAGGCGGTGCATCTGGCCGGCTTTTCCCAGCAAGAAGCAAAGCGGTTTTTTGGTGCGCCCACCCTGCCCACCTTCGACCTCGACCAGTTTGACCGGCTGATTCGCCCCTGGCCGACGCGCGAAGCCCAGGAGCGGTTCACCGCTGCCTGCGAGGCCATTCTTTCCCGGCCTTGAGCTTACCCGTTAACCCTAATTTTGCTTGAACTTTGCTGTGCCCGTCCGACAATGGTTACTGGTTCGTTAAGAGCCAGGATCATTTCGCTTCATTTTGGGACGCCAGCCATGAACCTCCCGACGCGCCATATGCTGCTTGGTATGACCCTGGGGGCGATCTGCGCCACCGGGCTGGCCGCGATCGGGCCCGGTGTCGTGATCCAGGTCCTTGCCGAGGAGCGGCGGGTGGGCATCGATAGCGCCAGCCTCGTGCGCTTTGCGGATCGCGACTACGAGGTGCAATACGAGGACTGGGTGGATACCGACCCGCTGAGCACCGCCCGGGTCAAGAAGATCGAAGCGGGCCGTGTGAGCTGGGTTGATATCACCACCACCGCAACCGGGACCTATTCCAGCGAGGCGCTGGTTTCCGGGCATATCCGGTATCCCGGCATCAGCGTCGAGCCAGCCGACCGGCACCAGCCGGCCAACCGCTTCTCGTCTTGGGATGGCAAGAGTTGGCTGTCGTTCAGCGCCGCCAATGGCTGGTCGATGATCTTTGCCGATGTGGGGAGGGCCTTGCAGATCGGCCCCGATAGCACCTGCCTTGCTGGCAAGGGCCATCGGGTCTGCTGATCGCCCGTT
Source organism: Devosia sp. (assembly GCA_028290225.1). Classification (GTDB taxonomy): domain Bacteria; phylum Pseudomonadota; class Alphaproteobacteria; order Rhizobiales; family Devosiaceae; genus Devosia. The sequence continues at coordinate 1,816 of JAQGKH010000156.1, forward strand.
AGCCGAACAGCCAGCCGCGCTTGAACTTGTAGAACACGTGCAAACCGACCTGCGTGAGCTTTTGCATGCGCGGGGCCCAGGCCGGGCGCACATAGGTCGCATGGTAATGGGTCGCGTCGGCCACTTCGGTCAGGTAGAGCTCACCATCCACAAAGCGGGCGGCGATGTCCTCGGCCTGTGCCCATGATTTCTTGTCCGCGATGCGCTCGGGAATGCCGTCGCAGGCAAAGGAGAACTGGCAGCTGTTGCGCTTATGCTGGTTCTGGAACACCACGCCGCAGATGGTGTTGGGATAGCGGTGATCCTTGACGCGGTTGAGCACCACCTGCGCCACGGCCACCTGGCCGCGATAGCTTTCGCCGCGCGCCTCAAAATAGATCGCGGTGGCGAGGCACCACAATTCCTTGTCCGATACCTCAACCGCCTTGCCGGTGGCAAAGGCCCCGGTCACCGGGGCGTTGGCGCGGGCATAGGCGAGTTGTTCGGAAGCAAGGGCGGGCATCGGTTGGCCCGGGGCGCCGGTCGGGGCGATGCCGGCAATGGCATCAAGCGCCGATGAGCCAATGGCTGGATCGAGCGAGGCGACCGACATGCGCGGGCCAGCATCGACGTCCTCTGCCGCAACGGTTGCATCGGCAACGCGGCTTTGACCCAGCGCGCCTGCCTCACCGGGGCTGACGCGCAACGCAGCGAGCCGGGTGCGCACTTCCTCGAAGCTTTGCGAAATGGCCAGGGCATCGCGCCTGGGCCGAACACGATCGGTCTTTTCGGCGCGGTT
>JAQGKH010000187.1 GCA_028290225.1 Devosia sp.
GCAGGTGCAGGGATGGGAAATGCCGAACTCGATCACATCGCCCAGCGCCACATCGCTGCCCTGCCCCAAGGCTACGAAGGCGTGCTGATCGTTGAGACGCAGCACGCTCGCTTCGCTCAGCGCGCGCTGGCTGCCGGCGCGATATAATGCGAGGGGTCGGGGCAGGCCCTGATCCATCGCCACATCGCGCAGGCCCATGCCGCAGATCGCGAGACCCGGTTCAGGCAGCGACAGCACTTCGGCCCAGAGGCGCAGCGTCGGCTTGAAGCTTTGCGAAGCCGAGAGTGTCTGGCCGCCAATCCGGAAGCCCGCCCGTGCATCGAGCCCGGCAAGGCCGCGCTCGTAGATGCCGTGGTCATGGAAAAAGATCGCGCCGCTGCGCAGCACCAGCCGGCAATCGGGATCGGCGGCAATGGCCGCGTGCAGGCCCGCGACAACCAGGTCGAAATACACCGAGCCACCGGCGGTGACGATGAGCGGCCGATTGCCGACCCGGGCCCGCACCAGTGGCAGAAAGGCGGCGGTCATGCGCATCAATTCGTCGATCCGGCGCAGGGTCTCGCCGGTATCGGCGGTCGCCGCCGCCCCCTCATAGGTGGCAATGCCGGTCAGGCGGAAGTTTGCGGTTTCGCCTGCCAGGATGGCGTCAAGCACCGTACCGGCGCCATCGGCGCTGCGCAGGCCAGCCCGGCCAGTGCCGAATTCCACCAGCAGGCCGAGCGCCGGCAGGTCATCGCGTTCAGCCCAGGCGGTGCGCAGCGCTTCCAGAAGATCCAGGGAGTCCACGAACACGTGGATCTCGGCATCGCGATAGCCCGACAGCATGGCCGCCAGCCGCCGGGCGGCAGCCGGGCCACCCACTTCATTGGCCAGGATCAAGCGTCGCTGCCCAGCTCGCAGCAACACGGCCGCCTGCCGGATATCGGCAACTGTCGAGCCCCAGGCACCCGCTGCAAGCAGCGCCGCCGAAATGGCGGTCGACATGGGTGTCTTGGCATGCGGCGCGATATCCACGCCGTGATCTTTGACATAAGCAAACATCTGCGCCACGTTTCCGGCAAACGCCGCCTGATCCAGCGAGATCAGCGGCAGCGCCATGGCGCCATCGAAAGGTTTCCAGCCTTGTTCGCCAATCGCCGTAAGTGGCAGGGGAGCATGCCCGGGTGGAAAGCCGCGGACGCGCTCATCGATCACGAGGGGCTCGTCGCTGGTGAAGTGAAGATCTGACATTGTAGGCTCCCTCGGCCGATCTGGTTATCCCGGGCGACAGCACTCGTTGAAGGCTCAAAGAACAAGGCGCGCGTTCCATAAGGGCTAGCGGTACAGCCATGGCGAGACAAGTTCATAAACAAGACCGATCATCGGCTAGGCGCTGGATCTGGGAATCTTTGCCATTGCCGGGGCCATCTGAGAGGATGCAGGATGGCGGCTGACGGCAGAACTTCAGCACCAGCACGACGCGCCGCCCAATGACATCTCGTCCGGCACTGTCCTGATCCGGCTGGCAAAGCCCGCCCGGGACGATTAAAGTTGGCGCAAACAGCTCACCTGGCCTGATCATGGACCTTTGGACCCTTCTCACCTTCACCCTTGCCTATGCTATCGCAGTGCTGGTGCCCGGCCCCGGCGTGGCGGCGGTGGTGGCGCGGGCGCTCGGCGGAGGGTTCGCTGGCGCCTTCCCGATGGTGCTGGGGATCCTGGCGGGTGACCTGGTATACTTTGTCTTTGCCGTATTTGGGCTGGCAGCCATCGCCACCTATTTCGGCCCGGTCTTTACCGTGGTGCGCTGGGCCGGGGCCGCTTACCTGCTGTTTGTCGCCTACAAGTTCTGGACGGCCCGGCCCGGCGCCGAGCAGATGGCGCCGCGCAGCGAAGCCTGGTTCAAGACCTTCCTGGCAGGCTTCTCGCTGACCATGGGCAACCCCAAGACCATCGTGTTTTATCTCGCCATCCTGCCCACCGTGGTCCCGCTCGACCAGATGAACCCGCTCGCCTTTGCCGAGCTGACCTTTATCGTCGTCGTGGTGCTGCTGATCATCGGCTGCGGCTATGCCCTTCTGGCTTCCGCAGCCCGCGACCTGTTCAAGAGTCCGCGGGCACTGCGGCGCCTGAACAAGACCGCAGGCGCAATGATGGCTACTGCGGCGGGGCTGGTGGTTTGGCAGCACTGAACCGGCCCCTTCCCTCTCCGTCTGCGCCGTTAGCCCTCCCGCAACCACATCAGGAACACTGACTTGGCCACCCATCGGTTCACGCCCACTGCCTACCACAATGTGCTCGGCACGTTCCCGCCGGCCTTGCGCATCGCCGATGGCGATACGGTGGTCACCCGCACTCTGGATGCTGCCGGCGATGACGAAAACGGCGTCAATCGCTCTGGCGGCCCCAATCCCATGAACGGGCCGATCTTTGTGGAAGGCGCGGAACCCGGGGATGCGCTGCGGGTGCAGATTGTCGCCATGGAGCCCACCCGCGATACCGGATGGACGCGCCAGGCGCTGGCCGGCAATGTCGTAGATCCCGAATTCGTTCGCGGCCTGCCCCCGCGCGAGCGCACGCTATGGCAGATTGATCGCGCCCAGGGCACTGTGCGCTTGCAGCAGCCGGTATCCGGCCTTGAGCACCTCGTCCTGCCCCTTGCGCCCATGATCGGCTGCTTTGGCGTCGCACCAAGCCTTGGACAGGCCATTTCCACGGCCACCAGCGCCGAGCATGGCGGCAACATGGATTACCGCCGCTTCGGCCCGGGCACCACGGTTTGGTTTCCCGTGGCCGTGCCCGGAGCATTGTTTTTCCTGGGCGATGCTCACGCAATCCAGGGCGATGGGGAGATCGTCGGTACGGGCGTCGAAACCAGTTTCGAGATTACCGTCACGCTTGGCGTCGAGAAACGCCGCCCGATGAACTGGCCCCGCGCAGCAACGGCCGAAGACATCATCACCATCGGCAATGCCCGTCCGCTGGATCAGGCCCTTCAGCACGCCACTACGGAAATGGCACGGTGGCTGCAACAGGACTATGGGCTCGATCTCATTGCAGCCAGCCACCTGCTGGGCCAGGCGGTGCGTTACGACATCGCCAATGTTTTCGACCCTGCCTATACCGTCGCTTGCCGGTTGCCCAAGCGCTACCTTCCTGCGCGTCGGTAGCCGGCTCACGCTGCCAGCAGTCTCAAGGGCGCCCGGTTGGTCCGTCGCGCGGCGTTTAACGTACCGCCGGCGTCACGCTCGTCCTGTTTTCTGCGGCCAGGTTCCCCGCGAGCAGCGCCTCCTCACGTCCGGCCATGCGCTGGGCGATGATGGCGCAGACGATAAGCTGAATCTGGTGGTACAGCATGAGCGGCAGGATGATGAGACTGACCGGTCCCCCGTCAAACAAGGCAGTGGCTATCGGCACGACCGAGGCCAGGCTCTTGGTCGAGCCGCAAAACAGCATTTCCTTCTG
>JAQGKH010000198.1 GCA_028290225.1 Devosia sp.
TAGTTCGACCTTGAAGTTCTCGCCCCGCGCGTTGAAGAAGGCTTTCGCCTGGTCGCGCGTCCAGATTTCCTTGGTGAACGCCGCGCCCCGCTCGATGATCTCGGCCATCTTCTTTTCGATGGCGGGAAAGTCTTCCTCGCTGAACGGTTCGTCGCGCTTGAAGTCGTAGTAAAAGCCGTTCTCGATCACTGGGCCGATGGTGACCTGCGTCGTTGGCCACAGCTCCTGCACGGCTTCGGCCAGCACATGGGCCGTGTCATGCCGGATCAATTCCAGCACATCCTTGGAGCCGCTGTCGCGCGTCACGAACTCGATGCGCCCATCGCTTTCCAGCGGGTCGCTGAGATCGCTGAGCACCCCGTTCCAGCGCATCGCCACCGTCTTTTTGGCAAGGCTCTTGGAAATACCTTCCACGATCGCGGTGCCGGTGGTGCCGCGCGCAAATTCGCGAGCTGCGCCGTCGGGGAACGTCACCTTGATCGTCATTGTCAGTCTCCAGAAATTGGTTCATGCCGCATTGCTCACGGCAAGGCGGCCTATCTAGCACGCTTTACCCGCGATTCCAGCCGAGGCTGGCAAAAACTCGGTAGGGCGCAACTCTACCGCCACCGCCCATAACGCCAGGGCTGCCACCACCGCCCTGCCTGCGGCAGGGCCTCCGGCACCGGATCATAGCCATGCGTGCCACCCGGGCGGCAGCGGCTCCAGCGCGCCAGCCCCATCCAGCCCCCGGGCCAGAAGCCGAACCGCCAGATCGCCTCCCCGGTATATTCCGAACAGCTCGGCAGGTGCCGGCAGGTGCGGCCCACAAAGGCGGAAAGCGTATAACGATAGAGGGTGATCAGCAGCACGGCGGTCAACTTGAACGGCAGGTCGACCATCCGCCAGACCGCTTGCAGGGCTGGTTTCATGTCGCTCGCGCAGCTGCTTCGATGTAGTCGAGCGCCTCTACCACCGCATCGAACACCAGCAGGGTCGATTGGTGCCGCGCCTTGTAATCGCGCACCGGCAGCAGGTAACCCAGATCGCTCCACTTGCCCGTGGGTTCGGCGCCATCCCCCTGCAGCATCGCATGCATCTGCTCGCGCAGGCGCCGGAACGCCCCGGTCTCGGTGCCCACGATCTCGCGCGCTACCACCGCCGCCGAGGTCTGCCCCAGCGCGCAAGCCGAAAGATAATGCCCGTAGGCCGTAATCACGCCATCCTCAACCCGCAGGTCGACCTCGATCAGCGAGCCGCAAATCCGGCTGACCTTGCGCGCCGACCCATGGGCGTCAGGAAGGCGCCCGGGCTGCGGGGCATTGGCAGCCAGATCGAGAATGCGCTCGGAATAGAGATCGCTAAGTTCCATCAACCACAAAATTCTGTTTCTTGTGAGAGCTTGCCTGCCTCTCTATATAGGAAGGCTCTAGCCTTGTAACAGGCGAGGGTTCATCCGAACCGACCCTTTTCCGCTCAGCCTGCCTGGTTGCCGGCCGCTATTGGAGCTGCCATGGACGCTCTTTCCAAACTACCGAGCCACGCTACGGCTGTTCCCGAACCGGTTCGCCGTCCCACCCAGGAGGAAGCCGAGGCCGCCGTGCGCACGCTCATCGCCTGGGCGGGCGATGACCCGGGCCGCGAGGGCTTGCTGGAAACACCCGGTCGAGTCGCCCGCGCCTATCGCGAGTTCTATTCGGGCTACGAGCAGGATGCGGCAGAAATCCTCGCCACGACCTTCAGCGATGTCAGCGGCTATGATGACATCGTGCTGCTGCGCGATATCCCGTTCCATTCCCACTGCGAGCATCACATGGTGCCGTTCGTGGGCAAGGCTCATATCGCCTATCTGCCTAGCGATGGTGTAGTGGGGCTGTCCAAGGTGGCGCGTCTGGTGGATGCGTTCGCCCGTCGCCTGCAGACGCAGGAAGCCATGACGGCCCAGATTATCGATGCCCTCAATGAAAACCTCAATCCGCGCGGCGCGGCAGTGATGCTGGAAGCCGAGCATATGTGCATGTCGATGCGCGGCGTCCGCGCCCATGATGTGACCACCGTTACACATCGCTTCACCGGCGTGTTTGCCGAGGACCGGGTGGAGCGCGATCGCTTCTTTGCCATGGTGGGGCGCCGCTGAACGGTTGGCAAAACCATAAGCCGCGGGCTAAACCAACACCATGAACATGACCTTCACCGATCCCGCCACCCTGTCCCATGCCGAACTCGAGGAAGGCACCGCCTTCGCGCCCCGGTTCGACGCCAATGGCCTGCTCACCGTGGTCACGGTCGAGGCCGGCACCAATACGGTGCTGATGCTGGCCCATATGAACGAGGAAGCCTTGCGGCTGACGCTGGAAACCGGCGTCGCCCATTATTGGTCACGCTCGCGCAACGCGCTGTGGAAGAAGGGGGAAACCTCGGGCGAGTTGCAGCAGGTCACCGAGATGCGCCTGGATTGCGACCAGGACGCGCTGGTGCTGAGCGTGGAGCAAACCGGCCGCGGTGCTGCCTGCCATACCGGCCGCCAAAGCTGCTTTTACCGCCGCGCCATCGTCAATGAAGGCGTGCTCATGCTCGAGGATACCGGCCTGCCGCGCTTGTTCGACCCGGCCGAGGTTTATCGCTAGCCGCGTCGCTCGAACAAACCCACCATCAGCAGCCCGGCAAAGAACCCGCCCAGATGCGCCTGCCAGGCGACACCCACATCGGTGCCGGTCAGCATCGGCAGCAGTGGCACGGCGGCGTTGAGCGCCACCCAGATCAGCACGAACATGCGGGCGCGCTTGTCGCGAAACAGCCCTTGCAGGCTGGCAAGGCGGCGCCCCAGAATTACCCGCTCGCCGGTTTGCGGGTCCTCACCTATCAGCATCGGCTGGAAAATGAATCGCACCGCCGCTCCGGTCAGCCCTGCGACACCGCCTGAAGCGCCGATCAGATAAGCCCCGTTCCACAAAGTGGTGGCTGCAAACGCGGCCGCTCCCGCGATCGAGGCGACGCAAAACATCACCAGCATGGGCCAGGCCCCATAGCGTCTCGCCACCGGCGTGGCGAAGATCGCCAGCCAGGCGACATTGACCAGCAGATGGTCCCAGCCGCCATGCAGGAACGCATGCGTGAGCGGCGTCCACAGCAGCGGCCAGGCCAGGGACAGGTCGTCACCCGCCGCCACGATCCGCAGTGGCAGGAAAGCGCCCCAGAAGATCAGCTGATTCAGGCCGTCTGTGTTAAGAATCACGGTTGATGCCAGATGAATGGCCACCAGCACGCCGCACAGCGCTGTGACCGAGCCGGGCAGCAGAAACACCGGCTCGCGCCCGCTGGCGCCTTGGTTTGCCGCGGCGGGACCTTGCTCAGCCATATGAACTCCAACTCTCAGGCATGCCGCCCGTTTCGCGCTTGTTTTCCACAATCGGACTGCGGCGTTAACCTTAAGGTTTGATTAAGGGCGCTTTTCACGCGCCGTTTTGCCATGCTTCGAGCGCGGCGAAAGCGTTCCATCGGGGGAATGCACGCCCTCCTCCGCAGTTGGGTCGATATGCAAAAAACGAGCACCAGGACGCTCTATGATTACTGGAACAAGCTGCGTGGATCGCGCAGTGCGCCAGACCGCAAGGACATCGACCCGGCGCGCATCCGCGATGCCCTGGGCAACACCTTCATTCTCGAACTGAACGATGCGGACAGGTTCTCGTTCCGCCTCGCTGGCTCGCATCTGTGCACCAGCTATTGCCGCGAACTGAAGGGCCGCTCCTTTTCGGCCCTTTGGCACGAACGCGATCAGGATGCGCTCGACACCCTGCTGCGCGCCGTCACCGAGGACCATGCGGTCGCTCTGGTCACGTTCACCGGCACCACGGCCCTTCACACCAAGACCAGCTTTGAAACCATCCTGATGCCCCTTCGGCATAACGGCTCGACCCATACCCGTATCCTGGGCGCCATGACGGCGATCGATGAGCCCTATTGGCTGGGCGTGCAGCCCATCGTCGAGCAACGCATTGCCGGACTGCGGCTGATCTGGCCCGACGACGTGGCGCTCGAGGAAACCGTGCGCGACGTTTCGGTGCAGGTGGTGGGTGAGCGATCCTACGCCGCCAGCCCCATGCCCGCAGTGGTTTATGGCCGCTCGGCCCGGCGCTATGCGCATCTGGCGGTGATCGATGGCGGCCTTGGTAACTGACTGGTTGCTGACAAAACCAGAGTGTTTAGCCTTTCTGTCGCCATTCCAGGCCGCGGCTCTCACGATCGCTTAACTAAAGGCCGGTAGTTTGCGGGGATAACGCTCACCACCGGTCCGGCGCATGCTCAGCGACGCAATACCTTCCCCGCGATTCATCGCCCCGGCCCGCACACGAGCCGAGCCGATCCAATTCCAGCGGGTCAAGGTTTCTGTCCTGGGCCGCTATATGCTGGCCGACCGCCGCGAATTCCCATGTCAGATCCTCGAAATGTCGCCTGGCGACGCCGTTGTCGTGGCCCCCATGAGTGGCGTGATCGGCGAGAAGGTCATCGCCTATGTGGATCTCATCGGCCGCATTGAAGGCACCATCCTTGCCCAGATCGAGGGTGGCTTCAGCATGGACATCGCCGCCTCTCCCCGCAAGCGCGACAAGATGGCCGCCCAGTTGACCTGGCTGGCCAACAAGGACCTGCTGAACCTGCCCGAAGATCGCCGCCACGAGCGTGTGGTGCCCGATATTCGCCATTCCAGCGTGGTGCTGGACGATGGGCGCCGCTACAACTGCAAGATCATCGATATTTCCTTGTCCGGCGCCGCCGTCGAACTTGATGTGCGTCCGGCTCTTGGCACCGCCATCACCCTTGGCCGCATGCGCGCCCGAGTGGTCCGCCACTTCCAGAACGGGGTGGCGGTGGAGTTCGCCTCTGCCCAGGAGATGCTCACGGTGGTACAACAAAACCTGCGGATGAACTGACACTGAAACCATGGTGCACTCCGGCGCGTTCGCTCGGCAACACGGAGCGCAACCATGGCAGATGACGTGACGTCAGACAGCAAGCTCACCCGCACCAAGGCACGCTGGGCCGCCGAAGGCCGCTTCATCACCGGCCGCGCCAGCCACCCCGAGGAAAGCCGCCTGCCACCCGGACAGCACCTGGTCAAGAACTGGCCCGTGCTCGATCTTGGCATCGAGCCGCCCATCAACCTGGCCACCTGGAAGCTGGATGTCACCGGCCTTGTCGACAAGCCGCTCACCCTCGATTGGAACGCCTTCATGGCACTCCCCCAAAGCGAGCCCGTTTCCGACATTCACTGTGTCACCACCTGGTCGCGCTACGACAACCGCTGGGCAGGCGTTTCCACCCAGCAACTGGCGGCACAGGTGGGGCTGCAGCCCGAGGCGCAGTTCGTCCACCTGTTCAGCAATGACGGCTACACCACCAATCTGCCGGTTGCCGATTTTCTGGTCGATGACGGGGTGCTCGCGCATAGCTGGGAAGGCGCGCCGCTGACGGTGGAGCATGGCGGGCCGATGCGGCTGGTGGTGCCCCATCTCTATTTCTGGAAAAGCGCCAAATGGCTCCGCCGAATCGAGTTCGCTGCCACGGACCAGCCCGGATTTTGGGAAACCCGTGGCTATCACAACCATGGCGACCCCTGGAGCGAACAGCGTTATTCCTGATCGGCCGGTATCGGGCCGCCGGCTAGGCATTCTCTAGGATCAGCAAGAACATGGACCACACCGACCGGACGGCCAAGCGCAGCGGCTTCACGCGCCTGCGCTCCACGCTGCGCGTCCTTTACCACAGCCAGTCCCCGGGCGCGCTCCGGTTCCAGTATCTGGTGCTGGTGGTGGACCTCGCCATTATCGGCTTCTTCATTGCCTCCCCGCTGATCCGCGATGAGCAGGCTTTCCTGTGGCTGGATTATTCCATTGCCGGCTTGTTGGGGGTGGATTTCATCGCGCGAGCGCTGGCCACCAACAATCTGACCCGCTGGCTGCGGCAACTGCCGGTGATCATCGACATCTGCATCCTGCTGACCCTGCTGTTGCCGACCTGGTTCTTCAACCTCGGCTTCCTGCGCATCATGCGGCTTTGGACGCTGACCCGCAGCGCGGTGATCTGGCGACCACTGCGCCGGCGCGGGCTGGGCCAGTACCAGGAAACCGTCCAGGCCGTGATCAACCTGCTGGTGTTCCTGTTCGTGGTCACCGGCTTTGTTTACACCGTGTTTGCCGGCCGCGAGGGCGGGATCGCCGGCTATGTGGACGCCCTGTATTTCACCGTCACCACCATCACGACCACAGGCTTTGGCGATATCACCCTGCCGGGCACCACCGGCAAGCTGGTGTCGATCGTCATCATGTTTGTGGGCATCTCATTGTTCGTGCGGCTCGCCCAGGCGATCTTCCGGCCCAACAAGGTGCACTTCCCCTGCCCGCAATGCGGCCTGCAGCGGCACGATCCCGACGCGGTTCACTGCAAGGCCTGCGGGCATATTCTCAACATTCCCGACAACGGGCATTTCTGAGCTAGGCAGCCGCGTCCTCCGGCTCCTGCGCGGCGATGGTGACCCCTTCGCTCTCCAGTGCCAGCCGCACCGCTCGCGCGAGGTCCACGGCGCCCGGTGTATCGCCATGCAGGCAGATCGAGCGCGCCGACGACGCCAGCACCGTGCCGTCGATGGCGACGATCTCGCCCCTTTGTGCCAGGCGCACGCATCGCGCGATCACCGCCTTCTCCTCGTCAATGACCGCACCCGCTTCGGATCGCGATACCAGCATGCCCCCCGCCGTATAGGCGCGGTCGGCATAGGCTTCGCGGATCAAGGGCAGGCCGACAGCCTTGGCCGCCCGCACCTGTTCGCTGTTGTCGAGCGCCAGCACCGCCATGCGCGGGCTCATCGCCTGGATGGTGCCAAACACCCCCACCGCGAAAGCCAGTTCCTCGGCCGTCTGGTTGGCCAGGGCCCCATGCAGTTTCACGTAAGCCAGTTCAGTGCCCACCTCGTCGGCAACCGAGCGGATCAGCAGCATCTGCGCGCGGATCTGGCCCAGCAACTGATCCATGGGCAAGACCAGCCGGAAGCGTCCGAAGCGCGCCGGATCGGCATAGCCGGGATGGGCCCCGGCGCGGATGCCGCGCCCCTTGCAGGTCGACAGCACCTGCCGGATGGTGCCGGTATCCCCCGCATGCCCGCCACAGGCGATCGAGGCGCTGGACACGATCTCGAGCAGTTGCTCGTCGGTGCCCATGCCCTCGCCAAGATCGGCATTGAGGTCGATCGATGTCATGGGCCCCCTCCGCGTAACAGCCGCTGCGCATGTTCAACGGTGACCGGTTGGAACGCAAGCGGGGTGCCGGGCCGCTGCTGGGCGAACCGATCGAGGTCGGCCGAGATAATGGTGGCAATCCGGGGATAGCCGCCGGTCGGCTGGTGGTCGCGCATCAACACGATCGGCGTTCCATCTCCCAGGATCTGGATATCTCCGGGTACGATTGCATCCGATACGAGGGACAGGGCGCTGGCCCCCGCAAAAACCGCGGCCGGATCGGCCAGCCGCACGCCCATGCGGTCCATCTGCGGCGTCACCATGAACCGGGTGCCCACAAAGGCCTGCCGCGTTGCCGGTGCGAACAGATCGGCATGAATGCCCCAGATCACGCGAAACGCCGCCTCGGTCGGCACTGGCGCGGGTTGAGCAGCGGGCGACACTGTTGGCGCCGGAGAGCCGAGATATAGCCGATCCCGGGCGCGCAGCGGGCGTCCGGCGAGCCCGCCCAGCTGGGCCCGGCTATTCGTTGCAACGCTACCCAGAACGGACGGGAGGTCAAACTCATGGTCAAAGCGCAGATAGCCGTAATTGCCCCGCGCCCCCGGTGTCACCACCAGCCGCTCGCCAGCCTGCAGCAAGGCGGTGCCAGGCCATTCCAGCTCCACCCCGTTATGCCGGACGCAAAACTCTGCGCCCGCAAAGCCTACGCGGCAGGAGCCAGCTACTACCGCCAGTTCAAGCCCGGCCGCGGTGAATTCCACGCCACCTGCCGCCGCGGCACCCACCATCGCCGCCGCCAGGGCAAACCCACCCCGATCCATGGGACCCGAAGCGCTGATGCCGGCGCCCAGCAATCCATGGCGCCCCGCATCCTGGATGGTGGTGAGCGGCCCCGCCCGCACCATTTCGATCACGGCGCTCACGGCTCGGCCTCGAACACCACGCGGTCTCCGGCGGCAAGCCGCGTCGGCGACGCCGCCGCTGGGTCGAAATTACGAAACCCCGTGCGCCCGATCACATGCCAGCCGGTGGGTATTTCGGTCGCCGCAATGGCGGTCTGCCCGGCCGCAAATAGGATACTGCCCGCCGGCACCGCGCGCCGCACCTGCGTTCGGCGCGGCAGAACCAGGCCTGGCGGGTGAAACCCGCAATACACGAATCCCGGCGCGAAGCCGGTGGCCAGCACGCGCAGCGGCGCCTGGTTATGCGCTTTCACGAACTCGGCCGTATTGAGATGCAGCGAATGGGCCACCGCTTCAAGATCAGGTCCATCGGCCCCGCCAAAGCGCACCTGCACCCGGTGCTCGGACCCAGCGAACCCCAGGCTGTCGACTCCGGCCAAGCGCAACCGCAACTCGCCGGCCATCTGCTGGAACGCGGTTGCAAGGGGATCATAGCGCACCAGCACCGAAACCAGATTCGATACCACCTCGACCATTCCGGGCACCTGCGCATGCCGGAGCGCCGCAGCATAGGCCACCGCGGCACTGTTGCCGGCTTGGGTCAACGTCTCCCCGAACCGCACCAGCACCGCCCCATCGCCAAGCGGCAAGATGGTCGGCTTGCCAAGTGGTGGACCGGGCTCAGACATCGCACACGAGATCAGCTATCCCCGCACCGCCTGCACGGGGCCAAGGGCGATGATGTGGCTCGAAACAGGCAATGGCTGCTCTTGGTCGATGATGAATGCTGGTGATCAACAGGGCTAGTTGGGGTCGCGACCCTCCTGCTCGATCACCGCATCGAAGAGCTGGCGCGCCTGTCCTGCCCCAATCGCCTCGATGGCAACAGCGGCAATGGCGGCAAACAGCTCGGCGATTTCCTGGGGATCGGTGATCTCGGCGTCGTCATCCTCGGCGTCGGCGTTAATTAGAATGAACATACGCGCCTCCAAAGTAGCCAATGACTGAAGTGTGCTTCGATTCATGTTACGGAATAAATAATGCAAATTTGCCGATCAGCCGGATAGGCGGGTTGTCAGGAAGGTCAGCCAGACTTACTCTTCGCCCGCATCGAGCTTGTCGAGATAGGCCTCGATATCGGCGAGCGTCGCGGTGAACGGCAACGGGTCGTGCCCGTAGACCACCGCAAAGCTCTCATCATTGCGCAGCGCATGGCCGCCCTTGCCCATCTTGGCCGTCAGCTTTTCCGCCGTGAGGATGGTCAAGCCATGCCGTCCGGCAACCCGCCGCAGCCGGCGCATGATCGATGCATCAAAGTCGCGTCTGCTCACATTATCCTCGGCTAAACCTGTTGCTGCGCGCCGACCGCTGACGATCCATGCCGCACTTCCCGCTTGCCGCGGGCCATCCCGTCCGCCGTCCTACTCCGCGGGCCCGCTCACCTGCAAGGCGAGATTGCCCAGCGGTGCCAGGACCGTTTCCCGCCGCGAGGGTCTCGCCGGGCTGTCCGCGAAAGTCTCGCAGCAAGAACCCCTCATCTCATCACAACAACAAACACGTTCTGGCGCTGTCAATGCTATCGGCAAAGCCGGGCCACCAATGCTTGTACGCGTTTTACGATTCTTGTTCGCAGTTCATCTTTTATTTACCCCATGCAGAGCGATTGCCGCCGGCTGTTGCGCCAGTTTGGTCTTCTGTACGGGAATATACTATTGGGAGAATCAATCCTTGTTGTTATTCCGACGCTGAACGAGGAAGCCCATATCTGGGATGTGCTGCGCTCCTTGTCCAGTGATCCGCTCGCACCCGACATGCGCATCGTGGTGGCCGATGGCGGCAGCACCGATCGCACCCAGGGCCTCGTGCAGCAGTTTGCCCAGTCCGCACCAGCGGTTCGGCTACTCCGTAATCCCCAACGGCTGCAAAGCGCCGGCGTGAACCTTGCGGCCCGGCTGTTTGGGGGTGGATGCCGCTTTCTTGTCCGCATCGATGCCCATGCCAGCTATCCGCCCGATTATGTGAGCCAGCTGGTAGCGGCGCAGCAGCAAACCGGCGCCAATTCCGTCGTGGTATCCATGAAGGCGGTCGGCCAGGCTCCGCTGCAAGTGGCGATCGCCGAAGCCCAGAATTCGGTTTACGGCACCGGCGGGTCAGCCCACCGCACTGCTTCGGTTGGTCGATGGGTGGAGCACGGGCACCACGCGCTGTTCTGCATGGATGATTTTCTGGCCGTGGGCGGCTACAACGAGGCCCTGAGCCACAATGAAGATGCCGAACTCGACATGCGTCTGTCCCGTTCGGGACGGCGGCTGTACCTGGCGGCTCTCACCATCCAATATTATCCGCGCGATCGGCTCGATCGGCTATGGCGGCAATATTTCAATTTCGGCCGCGGGCGTGCCCGTACCGCGCTGATGCACCGTCAGGCGCCCAATGCGCGGCGCTGGCTGGTGATCCTGCTGCTTCCCGCGCTTGCCTTGGCGCTTTTGACGCCCGCATATCCCCTCGCCGCCCTGCCGCTCGCACTGTGGACGGCGATAATCCTCGCCTTTGCCGGGCGCTGGTCCAGCAGGCACGGGATGTTCCACGGTGTCACGGCCGCTGTCGCTGGCGCCATCATGCAGCTCGCCTGGTCCGCCGGATTTCACGCGCAACTGCTGGTGAGCTTGCCCGCGACCCTGCTGTCGAAATCGGACGCGGTGCCGCCGTCTCAGGCTCAATAAGGCCTTGTCGCTTGCTATGGTGCTGTGGTGCCAGCTAGACTCGCCCGGTTTCAACAAGCATTCGGCAGTCCGGCAGCAATGAAAGTTCCGTTTCGAATGTTCCAAACCCGCTCGCCCGAGCGCGACCGGGAGCAGGACCGCACCCGCATCGAGCGCATGCGCCGCGTGGTGACCTCGGAATTACAGGCGGCTGTCAACGAGCGCGACGGGCTGACCAGGCGTCGGGAACGTGATTATGCCGTGGCGGCGACCTCACTGTCGCAGTTGGGGGAATTCGGTGAACGCTCGGCCGCCGACGAGAAATCCATCTCCGAGCTGGAACGCAATGCCGAGCGCGCCAACACCCGGATCAACAGCTTGAACGCACAGATAGCATCCATTCAGCGGCTCATGGGGTTGCTGAACGAAATGGACAATTTGCCCAGCCAGTAAAGCCCTGGCGCATCCAGCCGGATGTCGCTTGCAAGGACCGCCGGCAAGTCCGCGCAACCAGCAGTACTCGCGGCGAATCTGCGACCTCCGG
This sequence comes from Devosia sp., assembly GCA_028290225.1. GTDB lineage: Bacteria > Pseudomonadota > Alphaproteobacteria > Rhizobiales > Devosiaceae > Devosia. The sequence goes on from JAQGKH010000198.1 coordinate 11,366, forward strand.
GCTTCACTGCATGGGTTCTGATGCTGCACCGAGGCGAGAGCAGGAGGCTTTGCAGCCTGCGCGGAGCGCGCTATGTGTGCTCCCCATGGCTCTGGACCTCGCGCAAATTCACCCTGACATCTTCCGCTATTCACGGGTGGAGCTCGATCCCGCCGGGCCCCTCTTGCGCATGCCGATGGAGCCTGGGCGCACTCGTCCGCCTGCCTTTTGGGAGAAGTTCGACGCCACCCACCTCTTTTATGATGTGTTTCGTGATCACAGTGGCCGGCACGTCTATCTGATCGGGCCTATGGCGCTGAACCTCGGCCCGATGCTAGAAGCGATGACGGTGACTGGCCAACCCTCCGGCACCACGGTGCGCCTGCGTGTTCATCAGGCCATCCAGGCAACCATTGCCCGTGCGACGCTGCCGCCGGGCGACAACATACTAGCGATGAGTCTGGATGGTCAGAGCTGGTCGGTGCCCATACAGCCCAACCAGAGCGTCTCCTTTGACAAAGACCGCATCATCCTTGCCGTCAACAAGGACAACGAGCTGCCCTGGATCACCGATTGGGCACGCTTCTACGTCAAGGAGCATGGCGCCACTGCGGCGGTGCTCTACGACAACGGCTCCACGAGCTACTCCATGGCAGAACTCACAGCGGCGCTGGCGGGTGTTGATGGGTTGGAAAAGTTTCTCGTCATTCCCTGGCCGTTCCGCTTCGGCACGCGCGACCATGGTTTTTCAGGCCATCGCTTCGGCGAGAATTGGGCCCGCTTTGCCCAACCCCCGCTTTTTACCCACTTCTTCCGGAAATACTCGATGCACGCCCGCTCGATGCTCAGCGTCGATATCGACGAGCTTGTGGTCTCCCCCTTCCGCAAATCGGTGTTCAAGGCGGTGGAGCAGGCGCCTTTTGGCCTGGTGCGGTTCAACCGCATTTGGGTGCTGAACAAGCGCGCAAGCGAGGGCCTGCCCCGCCATGCCGACTATGTCATCCGCAAGCGCGGCGCCGCTGCGCGCGATCGAGGCAAGAAATGGGGTGTAGCGCCGGGACGGGCTTTCCTCGCCTCCTGGCGGGCACAGATGTGGACCCACCAGGTGCGCGGCTGGTTCAACCTCGCCGGTTCACGGAACGATTTTTACGGCTACCACTTCCGCGGCATCAGCCACGCCTGGAATTACGACCGATCCGATGCCGGAGCCTTTGACCCCAAGCTTCACGAGCGAGACCAACTGCTCATCAAGACCTTCGCTGACGTTTTCGGGTCGAAGCAGCGCCGATAGGCAGGCCTTACCGATTACAGAGATCTTCCTTACGCTACACTCGCGAGTGTCCGATGCAAATTGCCTGGCACAGTTGAGGCCGGTGTAGACGCTGCGGATTGCAGGAACTGCCGGAATTTCTGGGGACCTGACTCCAGAGAAAAGCGGCAGTAAGCACCTCGCCGTGCTTTTCACCGGTGCCCGGTTAGGGGAAATCCTCAAGCTGGAATGGCGCCGCAGGGGAGCTCCGAAATGAAGCCCTCCATACTCCAACCTGGGGGATGCCGCTTTGGGGTTGCCCCTGCCGAATGGCCTAAGCGCTCGGTGCAGCGCATCGACCGCGGAGCTGCGAGGTGCGTAAAATTTAAACCGTCAATTGAGGAAAGAAGAAGGTTTCCTCTGGCAATGTGTGGTTGCCCAAAGAGGCCGAGGAGGATTAGCCGTGTTCAAACTAGCCGTGGTTTGCTCTGCCGTTGTTGTGTTTGCAGTGGTGCCGACCCTTGCGGGCGACTGGACCGTTACTCGACTACGTGGTGAGGTCGTGGCGTGGAATGGCACCAGCTGGGAGCACCTTGAGCGCGGCAGCGTTGTTTCCGACGAGCGGCCCATCAGGAGTTCGCCCAAGGGGCGGGCTACCTTTGTCCGCGACGCAGAAACCATTGAGGTCGGGCCGGATACCAGCATCCAGATCCAGGACGGGGCTAGCTTCACGACTGTGCACAATCACAAGGGCATCGTAGGCATTGATGCCGAGGCGCGGAATGTCCAGCACTTCGCGGTCCAGACGCCATTCATGGCAGCGGTAGTCAAGGGAACCGCGTTTACGGTGCGCACCAGCGACGCTGGCACGCTCGTCGGGGTAACTCGTGGCATTGTTGAGGTGGACGATAGCCGCTTTGGCACCACCGTAAGCCTCAGTGCCGGGCAGGCCATCAGCTCGAGCGATGAACCGATTTCGGTTGATGCCATCGTGCCAGTGCCAAGGGATCTGCCAGCACCTCCCGCGCCCGCCGTTCCCCACGCCGCCACAATCAACACGCCGGTATCAGCAGCAACACTGCCTTCAGCGACAAGCCGCCCGGGAAATAGTGCCGGTCAGGCTGATACTGCAAGCAGCCGGACCGAACAGAGCGGCTCCGGTGGTGAAAACGGCAGCGCCCGCGGCGAGGACAAGGCCGAAAAGCCAGAGCGGGCTGAGAAAGCTGAAAAGGCTGAACCATCTGAGAAGGCCGAAAAGGCAGAGAAGGCAGAGAAGGCCGAAAAGGCAGAGAAGGCAGAGAAGGCTGAGAAGGCTGAGAAGGCTGAGAAGGCTGAGAAGGCTGAGAAGGCTGAGAAGGCTGAGAAGGCCAATGGGCCCGATAAATAAAGGGCCTTAGCAGGGCGTGCGACCTGATCAGACACCTTTATAGCCGCCGTTAGATGTCCTCGGCGGGCACATCTGGAATACCGCAGAGCAGTCGGGTAATTGCGGTTAGCGACCTGATCAACGGGAAGGGCTTGCTCGACATGATGCTGTTGGCGCCCCCCTGCACTTCCACTCGAAACCGCTGTCCCCGCTGATGTAGACGATGGGAACGTCAGCAATCAGCTCACGCGTCCGGCGGCCTACACCCCAACCTGTTTTATCGCCGGCATGCGGATGTCGTTTATAACCACCGGTATGGAGCCGGACGGGCGCTCCAACTACTCGACGGCCGCATCAGCCGTGCACGCTAAAATCGCGTCATAGCCAGCCTCCATGAGCGTTTCGCCCATGATTGCAGCTAAGATGGCTTCGCCCTCGCCGAGCAGTACTTGGAGCGGGCGCATCAGCTCTCATGCAAGGAACTTGGTGTTTTTAGAAAGTGCGCAGACCGGTAAACTGAGCCGGAAAGGCAGTCCACATTGAGGCCGTTTTGAATTCTGCCGGGTTTCTCAAGCTACAGGAAAACCATTCAGCTAACCGAAATCGGACATAGCGACCCCGTGGCCCGCCGCCTGTGCTTCACCAAAGGCGATCGCATGATCTGAAACACAATTCCAGCAATGTCAGCGGACGGGGGTGGTACCACCTCTCGGGATCGAACCGAGGACCTCTAGATCCACAATCTAGCGCTCTA
>JAQGKH010000284.1 GCA_028290225.1 Devosia sp.
AGGTGCCGCTCTGGGTGTCCCTGGCGCTGGGAGATTTCCTCGTCAAGCTGCTGCTCGCCGTGCTGATGCTGGGGCCCTACAAGAGCCTGCGCGGCTGGCTCGCTGGGCGCAGCGCGGCGACGGTTTAAGAGGGGTTTCTGCACCGGCCCAACATCCGCAGGGCCGGCCTTGAGCCGGGACCCATCCTGAGGTGTTTGGCTGGACCGGATAGCCACCCCGGCGATCAGGCGGGATGAGGCATGATCTCGTGATGGGCCCCGGGTCAGGCCCGGGGTGACATCGAGCGTGGGGACGTGTCGGGGCTGGCGCTCAAGCCTTGCGACATCACTCCGGCAAACCGAACTCCAGCAGCAGGGTGCGCTGCCAGTCGTTGAAATTATTGTCCGAGCCGATGAGGATGCGGGTTTCCCCATCGGGGGCGGTGTGGACGGCCAGCGATTCCATGTTGTCGATGGTGCCGCCGCTGGCTTCCAGGATCACTTCGCCGGCCATGATGCTGCCGGGCCGCACCTGGGCCGCGGGAATGCGGCGTAGCGCCATGGTGAAGGCGATAAAGGCAATGCCACGCTCCAGCACCAGCAGGTCGCCATTAGGCAGAAAGGCGCAATCGGTGGGCACGCGGCCCGGATTGGGCTGAAGCGATAACGGCCCCTTGTCGCTTTGGCCCAAAAGCTCGGCGCGATGATTGCCGGCCTCGTCCATTACGGCTTCGGTCAGGAGGAGGGTCGAGCCCGCGACGGGCGAGGTGGATGGGGCGATGCACACCGATTCCAGCGTTTCATTGGTGCGGTTGTCGCTGAGCCATTGGGGGATCGCCACTTCCCGCGCCGGCCCGCCGGGCACGCCATCGGCGAGGGCAAAATCGGCGACGCGGGTCAGGTGCTCAAAGCCCACGCGCACCGCTGCCGGTATCCCATCGCGATAAACGGTCTCGACGGATTCGGCGTCGCGCGCATATTGGCGCGGCAGCGGCACGCCCTTGCTGTTGGCCATGGGAGAAACCCCCACCCCGAGCAGCCCCAGCAGCCGGTCGTGATCATCATAGGCCAGCTTGCCGGCAACGAACTGGCCCCGGTCGGACACGAACAGCACCTGCTGGTCCGGGCCGGTGAAGGTGACGCCGGACAGGCCGCCGAAATCATCGTGCTGGCTCACCAGGGCAATGCCGCCCCGCCAGATCAGCTGGCCGGCGGGCTGGTCCAGCGCCGAAGCGCCGAACTGGCTGATCTGCACCGCGCCCACCGTAGTGGCTTCGGCGGCCCAGACGGGCGCACCGGCGAGCAATGTGGTTGCCAGCAGCGCCAGCCCAGGCTTCACCCGCGGCTCCGGCGCCGGCTTTGGGCGGGTAGCTCCTCGTCAAACAGCGATGCCAGCTCGTCGGTCAAGGCCCCGGCCAGTTCCTCGGCATCCAGCAGCGTCACGGCGCGCCGATAATAGCGCGTCACATCATGGCCGATGCCCACGGCCACCAGCTGGATGGGCGAGCGCGTTTCGATATCCTCGATCACCTGGCGCAGATGCATTTCGAGGTAATTGCCGGGATTGACCGACTGGGTGCTATCATCCACCGGCGCGCCATCCGAGATCACCATGAGAATACGGCGGGCTTCGGGACGGGCCATCAGGCGCTTGCGCGCCCATTCCAGCGCCTCGCCGTCGATGTTCTCCTTGAGGAGCCCCTCGCGCATCATGAGCCCGAGATTGCGCCTTGCATGGCGCCAGGGCTCGTCGGCGGCCTTGTAGATGATATGGCGGATATCGTTGACGCGGCCGGGCGTGGCGGGGCGCCCCGCTTCCATCCAGGCTTCGCGCGACTTGCCGCCCTTCCAGGCGCGGGTGGTGAAGCCCAGGATCTCGACCTTGACCCCGCAGCGCTCCAGCGTGCGCGCGAGGATGTCGCCGCAGATGGCGGCGATGGTGATCGGGCGGCCGCGCATGGAGCCAGAATTGTCGATGAGGAGCGTCACGACCGTGTCGCGGAAATCGGTGTCGTTCTCGACCTTGAAGCTCAGCGCCTGCATGGGATCGGTGACGACGCGGGTGAGGCGCGCGGTATCGAGCACGCCTTCCTCGAGGTCGAACTGCCAGCTCCGGTTCTGCTTGGCCATCAGGCGCCGCTGCAGCTTGTTCGCCAGGCGCGCCACGGCGCCGGCAAGGTTTTCGAGCTGCTTGTCGAGGAGCGCGCGCAACTGGTCGAGCTCGTCGGGCGGGCACAGCTCGGCCGCCTTGACGATTTCGTCGAACTTGGTGGTGAACACCTTGTAGTTGAACTGGTTGGAAAGCTGGGTGCCGCCATCCTTGGCCGGCGGGGGCATGGGCGCGTCCTCCCCGGCTTCGGCGGCGGCGTCCTCGTCCACATCGGCCATATCCGATTCAAGGCCCTCGACGTCGCCGGTTTCCTCCGAATCGCCGGCGCCGTCTTCCTGCTCGCTGTCGCTGTCCTCCTTGTCGCCTTCGCCCTGGTCGGGCGCTTCCTCGGAGCCCTGCGCCTGGTCGGGCTGCTGGTCGTCCCCGCCTTCCTCGTCGGCTTCACTGGGGTCGTTCATCTCGCTTTCGGGCACGAGATTGAGATCGCGCAGCAGCGCCTTGGCGGCCTTGCCGAACTCGTCCTGGTCTTCAAAGCGGGTCAGGAGCTTGGCCAGCGCCGTGCCGCCCTTGCTTTCGATCTCGGCGCGCCACAGGTCAACCAAGGCGTGGCCCGAGGGCGGCACCGGCACGCCGGCGAGCTTTTCGCGCAGCAGCAGACCCAGGGCTTCGGCGATGGGCGCGTCGTCGCGGGCGCTGACCTCGGCGAAATTGGCGCGAAACAGCCGGTCTTCCAGCATTTCCCCGATATTGCCCACCATGCCGGGCATGCGCACGCAGCCCAGGGCCTCGACGCGCGCCTGCTCGAGCGCATCAAAGGCGGCGCGGGCCTGCGGGTCCATGGGGGAGCGCTTGCGATGCGCATCGGGATCGTGGCTGGCAAGGCGCATGGCCATGGCATCGCCCTGCCCGCGGGCAATGGCGATATCGCGGCGGGTGGGCAGGCGCGGCAGATTGGCGAGCCGCGCCTTGTCGGAGGTCAGCAGCGGCCGGTCGGCGGTGAAGCTGACCTCCAGCTCGCTCTTGCCGCCGATGGCGCGCACCGTGGCGCCCATGGCCGATTTGAACGCCAGGGTCTGGTCGGGCTTGTTGGCTTTGCTGCGCGGTGGTTGTGCCATGATATCCCTGAAGGGCCGCTCGCCCGTTCTGCCACGCCCTCGTGGTTCGACAGGCTCAGGACGAGGTCGTGCCCCGATTTAAGCCGTCACGGCCAGGTTGGCTGAACTTTCCGGCAAGTCTTCGCCAAACACGCGCTGGTAGAATTCGGCGACCACGGGGCGTTCGAGTTCGTCGCATTTATTGAGGAAGGTCAGGCGGAAGGCAAAGCCGATATCGCCGCCAAAGATCTGCGCGTTTTCGGCCCAGGTGATCACCGAGCGCGGCGACATCACGGTCGAGAGATCGCCATTGATGAAGGCCTGGCGCGTCAGGTCGGCCAGCCGCACCATGTTGCTCACGAGCTTCTTGCCGCGATCGTTCTCGCCATAGCTTTTGTTCTTGGCGAGCACGATGCCCACTTCCTTGTCGTGCGGCAGGTAGTTGAGCGTCGCGACCAGGCTCCAGCGGTCCATCTGGCCCTGGTTGATCTGCTGGGTGCCGTGGTAGAGGCCCGAAGTGTCGCCCAAGCCAATGGTATTGGTGGTGGCGAACAGCCGGAACGCCGGGTGGGGCGTGATCACACGGTTTTGATCCAGCAGCGTCAGGCGGCCCGCCACTTCCAGCACGCGCTGGATCACGAACATCACATCGGGGCGCCCCGCGTCGTATTCGTCAAACACCAGAGCGACATTGTTCTGCACCGCCCAGGGCAGGATGCCGTCGCGGAATTCGGTGATCTGCTTGCCATCCTTGAGCACGATGGCGTCCTTGCCGACGAGATCGATGCGCGACACATGGCTGTCCAGATTGACGCGCACCAGCGGCCAGTTGAGGCGGGCGGCGACCTGCTCGATATGGGTGGATTTGCCGGTGCCGTGATAGCCCTGCACCATGACGCGGCGGTTGAAGGCAAAGCCGGCCAGGATCGCGAGCGTGGTGTTGCGATCGAACAGATAGTCGGGATCCACCGGCGGCACATGCTGGGTGCGCTCGGCATAACCCTTGACCACCATGTCGGTGTCGATGCCGAAAAGGTCCCGGGCCTGGTAATCGGTATCCGGCAGATTGGCGAATTCACTCATGGGCGGGCTCTTTGGGCGGATGAACGGCAAGGCGGGATGCGGCGGCTCTATAGCAGCATTGTGCCCGAGGGGGTAGCCTCAGGCGGCAGGGCTACTTGGCGACGAAGCCCGATTTCTTGAGGTGCGAATACGCGGCGATGATGGTGCGCAACCGCTCCTCGGAGGATTTGTCGCCGCCATTGGCATCGGGATGGTGGATCTTGACCAGCGTCTTGTAGGCCCGCTTGATCTCGTCGGACTTGGGCGGCCCGATGATCCCCAGCGTTTCCAGCGCCCGCTTGTCCAGCTCATTGGTGGGCTTGACGCGCTCGGCCGCCGGCGTTTGCGCCTGGCGGTGGCGGTAACGGGCAAACACCCCGAACGGATCGCCATATTTGTCGCCCGGCTTGATGCCGGCCGTGCTGGCGGCGCGCGATGCACGCACCCCCGGCTGGCCGGTGGCAAAGCTGGAACGGCTTTCAGCCTTGGGCGGGGCATGCAGCGCTTCGTCCAGCGCGTCCTTTTCCATGCCGGCAAAGAAGTTGAACGCCGTGTTGTAGTGGCGGACATGCTGCAGGCAGAAATGGTGGTACTGCCCCTCATTGCCGTGGCCCTTGGGGGCCTTATGGGTGCCGGGCTCCTCGCAACCTTCCCAATCGCAGACCTGGGCGACGGGTTCGGGCTTTGCTTCGCGGCGCGGCCGGATGCGAATAGGATCGAAGAGCTTGGATTGCGATTTCATTGCGCCTAGTTACTTTGCTTCAAACCAAAGGAAACCTCAGCCCGATGTCCTTTAAAGACACCATAACAGCCAAGCTTGCCGACCGCTTTTCACCCGTATTCCTCGAAGTGATCGACGAATCCAACAAGCATCGCGGTCATGCCGGTTGGCGGGAGGGTGGTGAAACCCATTTTCGTGTCAGAATCGCGACCCGTCACTTTGACGGGATCAGCCGGGTGGCGCAACACCGTGCCGTTATGGAAGCGCTGGACGCCGAACTCAAGAGCCGCGTTCATGCGCTGGCCATCGAGGTGGTGCCGGCCAGCGGGCCATTCCAATAGGGCAGTCCCGCGTCAACTGTCCTTGAGATAGTCGCGCCGACGCTCTCGCTCAACCGCCATGAGCCAGAAAAAGCGCGTGATCGCCGCCACGATAAAGGTCGGCACGGCGAAAAGCCACATGGTCGCGCCAGCAAGGTCGGCAAACTGGTTCTGCCCCAGTGCAAGATAAAGACCTGGCACCGCCAATGGCAGGGCGAACACGGCTGCCGCCAGCAGCACGCCGATGGCTAGCCAGCGAATATCCGGCACGAACAGCACAGCAAGAGCGGGGGTGAAGAGGATTGCAGCGACCCCAATCACCTGGTGGCCTGCCGCATCTCATCGAGAAATGCGGCGACCTTCTCTCCATCCACATTCTTTTCGATGAAAGCCTGCCCGATGCCGCGAGTAAGGATAAAGGTCAGCGCGCCGCGCGAGACTTTCTTGTCCTGGGCGATGGCGGCCATCAGGGTTTGGGTGGAGCCCACGCCTCCCGCGATTTCGCCCAATGTGGTGGGCAGACCCGCCTTTTGCAAATGCGCCTGCACCCGTCCGGTATCCTGTGAAGGCGCCAAGCCCAGCCGGGCGGAAAAGGCGTGCGCCAGCACCATGCCGATGGCGACCCCTTCGCCATGCAGGAGCCGGTCGCCAAAGCCGGTGTCCTTTTCCAGCGCATGGCCGAAGGTGTGCCCGAGATTGAGCAGCGCCCGGACCCCCTGCTCGCGCTCGTCCTCGATCACCACCCGCGCCTTGTGGCGGCAGCAGCGGGCGATGGCCTCGCCGCGCGCCGGACCGCCGGCAAAGATCTCGGGCTGATGCTGTTCCAGCCAGAAAAAGAACTCTTCGTCGTCGATCAGCCCGTATTTGACCACCTCGGCATAGCCGGCGGCGAATTGCCGCGGATGGAGGGTGTCGAGGGCCGAAAGGTCGGCCAGCACCAGCCGGGGCTGGTGAAAGGCGCCGACCAGGTTCTTGCCATGGGGCGAATTGATGCCGGTCTTGCCTCCAACTGAGCTATCCACCTGTGCGAGGAGCGAAGTGGGCATCTGAATCAGGTCCATGCCGCGCCGGGCAATGGCGGCGGCAAAGCCGGCGAGATCCCCGATCACCCCTCCCCCCAAAGCGATCACCGCATCGCCGCGCTCCAGCCGCGCGCCCAGAATGGCTTCGGTGACGATGCCCAGCTGCGCCCAGGATTTGCTGCCTTCCCCGGCCGGCACCACGATGGGGGTGTGGGCAAGGCCCGCCGCATCCAGACTGCGCACAAGGCGCGGCAACTGGGCCTGGGCCACCGTTTGGTCGGTGACGATGCCAAAGCGGCGGCCGGCAAAGCGTTCGGCAAGGATTGCGCCCGCCTGGTCCAGCAGTCGGTCGCCGATCAGGATATCATAGGCGCGCTCGCCAAGGGCGACATGGACGGTGTGGGCAACATGGGACATGGCTCAGGCTTTTCCCTTGAGATAGGCGAGCACGGCCTCGATCAGATCGCTGGCCACTGTTTCCTGGGGCACATCGCGCGACACCACGGTGACATCGGCTTCGGCATAGATGGGATAGCGCTCCTCCACCAGCCGCTCCAGCGTTTGGCGCGGATTGGCGGTTTGCAGCAGCGGCCGGTTGGAGCGGCGCGACACCCGGGCAAACAGCAAATCGGCATCGGCCTTGATCCAGACCGACACCGCTTCGCTTTTGAGCACGGCGCGGGTTTCGAGATTGACGAAGGCGCCCCCGCCCGTGGCCAGCACCAGATTGGGATGTTTGAGCACCCGGGCGATCACCCGCGTTTCGCCGGCGCGGAACTCGACCTCGCCGCGCTGCGCGAAGATTTCAGGGATGCTCATCTGCGCCGCCCGTTCAATTTCCTCGTCGCTATCGAGAAAGGCGCGGCCCATGCGGCTGGCCAGGCGGCGGCCGACCGTAGTCTTGCCGGCACCCATCATGCCCACCAGCGCCAGGGGCCTGCCGGCCAGGAGCGCGGCAAGGTGTTGGGCTTGGGCGTGCCGGCTGGCCGCATCGGATCGGGACAAAAGGGGCTCCCCAGGTAATGCGCGCTATCAAGCGGGCACGGGCCCCGCTGTCAAGAAGCGAGCATTACTCCCAACCAGATCGCAAGCATTTGGCGATATTTTCGTGTAGAGTTTGCCCAGCCTCGCTTTTATCCCGGACCGCAATGCCCACTCTGATCCGCCTCGTCATCACCCTGCTGTTTCTTGTCGGCCTAGCTTATGCAGGCATGTTTGCGCTGGTCGCCACGGTCAAGCCGGAACCGCGGGAAACCACGATCCGCATTCCGACCACGGAATTGCTGGGCGAGCGCGCGCCCGGCCTGCCCGGCCAGGCACCGGCTCCCGCTGTGCCGGCGGCAAGCTCCACCCCCGCCGCTCCCGCGGAGGAGCCTGCGACAGCGGCGGCCCCAGCACCAGCCCCCGCGAGCCCATGAGCGGATCGCACCTGATCGGGGCGTTTCTCGAAATGATGAGCGCCGAGCGGGGCGCCGCACCCAACACGGTCGACGCCTATCGCCGCGACCTCAGCGATTATGCCGGCTATCTCACCGGCAAGGGGCAGACGCTGCTGACGGGGGAGCGCGAGCATGTCGCCGCCTATCTCGATCATCTCAAGCAAACCGGACTTTCGGCCGCGTCCAGCGCGCGGCGCCTGTCCGCCATCCGCCAGTTCCACCGCTTTCTGTGCGCCGACGGGCTGCGCGGCGATGATCCCACCCGCATCATTGCCAGCCCCAAGACGCGGCGCGCCCTGCCCAAGGTGCTGTCCATCGCGGAAGTGGACAAGCTGCTGACCCTGGCCGAGGCCGAGGCTAATACCGAGGCCTCCCCGTCCAAGCAGGCCGCGTCCTTGCGGCTTTATGTGCTGCTGGAGTTGCTTTACGCCACCGGCATGCGGGTGAGCGAACTGGTGAGCCTCAAACGCGCGGCCGTGATGCGCGACGCGAGCTTTTTGACCGTGCGCGGCAAGGGCAACAAGGAACGCGTGGTGCCGCTCAACGATCGCGCCCGTGACGCGGTCAAGGCTTATCTCCAGACATTGGAGCCGAGCACCTTCCTGTTTCCCGCCGGGGGCGCCGAGGGTTTCTTGTCGCGCCAGGTGTTTGCCCGCGATCTCAAGGGCGTGGCGGCGCGGGCGGGGATCAGCGCCACGAGGGTGGCGCCCCATGTGCTGCGGCACGCCTTTGCCAGCCACCTGCTGGCCGGGGGCGCCGATCTGCGGGTGGTGCAGATGCTGCTGGGGCATGCCGATATTTCCACCACTCAGATCTACACCCATGTGCTGGACGAAAAACTGCGCCAGCTGGTGGAAACCCACCACCCGCTGGCCGACGGCTCCTGAGCCGGAGCGGGGCCCGCTGCGCGAAGGCGCTTGACTTGGCCGGGCACCCTCGCCACTTTCCGGCCACTTTGGGGCGCAACAGCAGCGGCCCTTGGGCACGGGTCGCGGATCGACCCCTAACGGGCAGGTTGGATGCAGACTTATCTTGATTTTGAAAAGCCGGTCGCCGACCTCGAGGCCAAGATCGCCGAACTCAAGAACCTGGCCGCTGGCGATCAGGCCGTCTCGATCGACGAGGAAGTGTCGCGCCTGTCGGCCCGCGCCGAGGAAGCGCTGCTCGACATCTACAAGCGCCTGACGCCCTGGCAGAAGACCCAGATCGCGCGCCATCCCCAGCGGCCCCATTTTTCCGACTATACGCGGAGCCTGATCACGGAATGGACGCCGCTGGCCGGCGACCGCAAATTTGCCGAGGATTCCGCCATCCAGGCCGGGTTCGGACGCTTCAACGGCCAGCCAATCGCGGTGCTGGGCCAGGAAAAGGGCAATTCCACCGAAACGCGCATCAAGCATAATTTCGGCATGGCGCGGCCCGAAGGCTATCGCAAGGCCGTCCGCATCATGGAAATGGCCGACCGCTTCAACATTCCCCTGCTTTCCTTCGTCGATACCGCCGGCGCTTATCCCGGCATCGGCGCCGAAGAGCGCGGCCAGGCCGAGGCCATCGCCCGCTCCACCGAAAAATCCCTCGAACTGGGCGTTCCCAACCTCGCCATCATCATCGGCGAAGGCGGCTCGGGCGGCGCCATCGCCATTGCCACCGCCAACCGGGTGCTGATGCTGGAACACTCGATCTATTCGGTGATTTCGCCCGAAGGGGGCGCCTCCATCCTGTGGCGCGACGCCGCCAAGGCGCAGGATGCGGCCACCAACATGAAGATCACCGCCACCGATCTGCTGGGCTTTGGGGTGATCGACTCCGTCATTCCCGAGCCTGCCGGGGGCGCGCATCGCAACCCGGCGGCGGTGATGGACGCCACCCGCAACGCCATTGCGGGCTTTCTTGCCGATTTCAGCGGCCGCAGCCGGCTGGAACTGCGCGAGCACCGGCGCGAGAAATTCCTCGCCATCGGCACAGCGCTGTAGCCGATCACGCGGTGTTGAGCGCGCATGGGGCCTGTTCGGCCCCGGCGCCGGCGTGGTAAAGGCGGGTTAACCATGCCTACTCACCTTGCGGTAACCAAGCACCCCTAAGGCTGGTGCCGTGTTCCGCTGTTCGGGCTGCCCCAATTGTTCGTCACTTTCCTGCGCAAATTCTCCTCGTTCCTGGTGCTGCTCTGGGTGGGGCTGGCCCTTGCCGGCTGCGGCTTCATTGGCGGCGACAATCGCCACAACCTGCCCCTTTCCAGTGCGACGGTGACGGCCCTGCGCGCCATGGGCTCCTCGCCGGGCGAAGCCATGGTGGTGCGCATTTTCA
>JAQGKH010000292.1 GCA_028290225.1 Devosia sp.
CCTGACCGATACCGTGCAAACCCGCGGCTTTCTTCAAACCAGTCCCACCGGGGCGGCAACGGGCTGGGTCTCCATTGCTTCGCCTGCGCGGCTTCCCGCCCAGGGCGGTGCGGCGGCAATTCTGCCGGGCTCGAGTGGTTTGGACCGCCTGGCATTGTCCACCTGGCTGCGCGCACAAGGGGTTCGTCCGGTCCTGGTGCAGGGGCCCGATGACCTGATTCGGGCTCTTGCGGACGGGCGGGCCGAGATCGGCATCACCGAGCGCTTCGTTGCCGCCGCCCTGGCAAATCTGCCCCCTGGCACCAGCCTGGCCTGGTTATCCGAGCAAGATCTGCCGCGCTACCAGATGGCTTTGGGGCTGTGGAAAGGCGATCAAACCCTGATGCGCGCCGTTCAAGCGGAAATGGGTCATCTGCAACGGTCTGGAGCCCTGGAAAATTTACGCGAGCGCTATGGTTTGAGCGGGGTACTACCCGAATTGCCCGCGGCATTGGCAAAGCCCTGAGGAGAGCTCGACTCTCCTGGCATTACTCCTCAGTTACCTATTGAAGCCAACCGGTTTGAGGTTTACCCCTGCGGGTGCGACGATATGAACATTGTCGGTTCGGTGCGCTCCGTTTTCACCCAAGAGCATGCCATTAACTTCACTACCTTTGGGAGGGTATCGTGATCAAAAGATCCAAAGGGCTTTCCGCTCGAGCAATATCGCTCGCGCTGACCTGCGGGCTGCTTGGCAGCAGTGCCGCGATGGCCGCCGGCTTCACGGCCGAACAAGCAGCCGAGGGGAAAACCCTTTACGATTCCAATTGTGCTCAATGCCACGGCTTCCAGCTTGAGGGTCCGGACGCTCCGGGTCTGGCCGGCCGCGACGTTATGCAGAACTGGGACACCGCTGGTGGTCTGTACGACTTCATCAGCGTCGCCATGCCGCCTTCCGCACCGGGCCTGCTCGGGGAAGACACCTACGTCAAGATCGTTTCCTACATCATGTCGTTCAACGGTGCTCAGCCCGGGGATACGCCGATGACGCCGGACCCGGACTTGCTGTCTTCCATTTCCTTGCCCGAGGAAACCGCCGCCGGTGCTGCCGGCGATCCGTCCGCCGCGCTTGATGCCGGTGGCGCTCCGGCCACTGCCGTGCCTGCTGCCCCGGTGGCGGCTGAACCGGCCGTGCCGCAGGCCTTCACCTGGGGCAAGCAATTGCCAGGCGGCCCGGCACCCGCCGCGGCCGCACCGGCGGCGGCAGCCGCTTCTGCCGAGCCAGCCGTGCCGCAAGCTTTCACCTGGGGCAAGCCATTGCCCGGGGCGACCAAATAACTCACTGCATTCAGCGCGTCGGTGACGCGCACTATTGGAGGAAATCGATGAAAATCGGTGTTTTGAAATCAGTCCTGGTGGCAACAACAGCCATGATGGCGTTGTCTGGCGCGGCGTTCGCCCAGGGCGTGCGGGAAAACTACACGCCCGTTACCGACGAAATGCTGCAGAGCCCACCGGCTGGAGAATGGCTGATGTCGCGCGGCACGCGTGACAACCAGGGCTACAGCCCGCTTGACCTGATCAACAAGGATACGGTTGGCGATCTGGAACTGGCCTGGGCCTGGCCGATGGCTGAAGCCGGCATTCAGGAAACCGCCCCGCTGGTGCATGACGGGGTCATGTTCCTGCAGACCAGCAACGCTATCGTCGAGGCTCTTGATGCCAAGACCGGCGATCTGATCTGGCAGTATCGTCATGCCATGCCCGAGATCCCGAGCTCGTGGAGCTACCAGGCCAACCAGGCGCGCCGGCAGAAGAACTCCATTGCCCTCTACCAGGACAAGATCGTTCTCACCACGCCCGATGCCAAGATCGTCATGCTCAATGCAGCCGACGGCAAGGTCGTCTGGGAAAAGCAGGTTCTGGATTACCAGAAGGGCTATAGCTACACGATTGGGCCGCTGATCGTTAAGGACAAGATCATCTCGGCCATTTCCGGCTGCTCGATCGCCGGCACCGCTGGCGGCTGCTTCATCATGGCGCATGACGCCAATACCGGTGAAGAGTTGTGGCGCTTCAACACCATCGATGATCCCAACAATCCCGAGCAGCAGGCCAGCTGGGGTGAAGTGCCGCCGGAAAACCGCTGGGGCGGCACGCCTTGGGCCACCGGCGCCTACGACGCGCGCACCAACACCACCTTCTGGGGTGTCGGTATGCCCGGGCCCTATTCCGAACTGGTTCGCGGTTCGGACGAGGGCAATGTGCTGTACACCAACTCCACCGTCGCGCTCGATGCCGAGACGGGCGAGCTGAAGTGGTACTATCAGCACCTGCCCCGCGATAACTGGGATCTGGACAGCCCGTTCGAGCGTATTCTGGTTGATCAGGAGATCGACGGCCAGATGCACCATCTGCTGGTCAGCGTGCCCGGCAAGAACGGCATCGCCTTCGGTCTTGACCGCGATACCGGCAAGTATCTGTGGCACAAGGAAACCGTGGTTCAGAACGTCGTCACCGGGGTGGACCCCGATGGCACCGTGCGCATCAACGAAGATCTGATCTCGGAAGCCATTGGCGAAGAGCACATGATCTGTACTTCGGTGTCGGGCGGCAAGCTCTGGCAGGCCGGCGCATACAGCCCGCTGACCCAGGCCTTCTTCGTGCCGCTGACCGAGGCGTGCAACACCGTTGCGCCGACCCAGACCGAGTTCACCGCCGGCAATGCCGTGGGTGCGGTGAAGTTCGGTCCGCGCGTGCTGCCCGAGGGCATCACCGAGGCCGGCCTGTTGCAGGCGCTCGACATCAACCCGACCCAGGGCGAGTCCAAGTGGCAGTCGCGCGGGCGTCCGTCCATGACCAGCTCCGTGCTGGCGACCGGTGGCGGCCTGGTGTTCGGCGGCGATGCTGCCCGTTACGTCAAGGCCTGGGACCAGGAAACCGGCGAGGTTCTTTGGCAACAGCGCCTGAACGCCCCGATCGGTGGTTACCCAATGACCTATGAGATCGATGGCGAGCAGTATCTTGCTATTCCGACTGGCTACAGCAATTCCGCGAGCTCGATCTCCTCGGCCTTCCCGGAGATCCCGCTGCCGTCCGGTTCGGGCAACTCGGTCTTCGTTTACAAGCTGCCGAAGGAATAAGGCTCCGGCGCAATCACTTGAAAGGGGCTTCGGCCCCTTTCTTCATTTTTGGAGAACCCCATGCTTCGCACCTTCGCGCTGTCCCTGGCGCTGCTGCTGTCCGGCCAGGCTCTGGCCCAGACCGCCGGCGTTCCGGGTGAACTGCTCAACAATTCCCGTCGCCAGAACGGCGACCAGATCAATGTGTGCTTTGACACCAGCAGCGTCATCACCGCCTTCGACCACGATGTCGCCCAGGCGATCGGGGACGCGCTGTTCTTGCAGATCAATGTGTCGGAGGGCTTTGGCGGCTTTCCGGTGAATGGCGATGGCTTCATGGATGAGCTGCAGCTGGCCATGAGCAATACCTGCGACGTGTTCATGGGCG
>JAQGKH010000322.1 GCA_028290225.1 Devosia sp.
TTTATCTTCATCAGCTCGATTGCCGCCAGCGGAACATCCGGCCCGATCCCCATTCGGGAAACCGATGGGCCTCGCCCCACAACCGCCTATGGCCAGTCCAAGCTCGCGGCCGAGCGGGAAATCACAGCTGTCGCCGCTTCGAGCCACCTGCAAACGGTGTGCCTGCGCCCTCCCCTTGTTTACGGCCCCGATGCCAGGGGCCGGTTCGGGCAAGTGCTGCGCTGGTGTGATCTGGGCCTGCCGCTGCCTTTCGGGGGCCTGGACAATCCCCGCAGCTACCTGTCGGTGCACAATCTCGCCGCTGCGGTCCTGCTGTGCCTCGAGCACCCCGGGGCCGCTGGAACGGTGTTCAACATTGCCGACGACCAGGCCCTCGCCATGCCCCAATTGGTGCGCCTGATATGCGAAGGGCTGGGCAAGCCGTGCCGCCTGTTCGCCGTTCCGCCACCCCTGCTCCGCGCCGGCCGGGCGCTTGGCCTGCAGCAATCGATCGACAAGCTCGCTGAAACCATGCTGCTCGACACCACCCGCATCCGCGACCAGCTCAACTGGCAGCCGCCCATCGCGGCCGAAGCCGGCATTCGAACCGCGGCCGAGCAATTCCTTCGGCAAAAAACCACCCGAAGCTGACCGGCGCCCGTGCCATCAGCGGCTGGGTGGCGCCATCCGCCGCAACAGCAAGTTGACGATGCTCTTGGCCCTTGGGTTCGATAGCGCCGGCCACAGGGGCCTGGCCAGTCGATAAAGGCGGCGCGCCAATGCCTTGCGCTTGCCGCGCATGGCAATCAGGCGCCGCTGCTCGCTGGTGAGTTCGAGACCCTCCTCTGCCGCTGCCAGCTCCAGCCAGTCGGGAAAGCCGAGGCAATTGAGATCCTGGAAAGTGCTTTGCTCGGCCCATTCATATTTGGCAAAGCTGAGGCCGATCTGGTCCAGCCCGGCCACGATGAAGTGCCGCGCCAGGAACTGGCGATGCGCCACCATCACCTCGGGCCGGATATCGTTGTGATAGCGCGGCACGGCAAAACCCAGCTTCCTGGCATAATGCATGGCCAGATGCTGTTCCACCGCGAACAGGCAGTGGAAGCGCCGGTCGAGATGGGTGGAATGCCCCGCATAGCTGTGGGAGCCATACCAGACCGCCTGCTCCGGGGTCATGGGCGGACAATCCCAGTACTCGCGCAGCGCCTGGGTGCTGCCAAATTGGAACCAGTCGCTGACATGCATCGGCACCTGCTCGAACATGGTCGGGTCGAGCGTGAATAGCCTCGGCACCACCAGCCGCTCCGGACCAGCTTGGCTTTGGTAGCTGGCGTAGAGGTCGAGAAAGCCGAGGGAAACCAGGCGCTCATCGACGCGCAGCTTGACCGCGAAAGCCCGGTCGCTGCGCTCGAGGCCGGCGCGCGTCGAAACGATCTGGCGGTTGACGTTGTTCTGCGTTTCGCCGCTGATCCGGATGCCGGGCAAAGCCCCGGGATCGCGGGAAAGCACCACAGCGTCGGCGCCGACCTCCATCGCCGCACCCGCGCAAGCTTCCCAGGTGCTGACGATGATCTGGCTGTCCGGGACTAACTGCCGCAGGCGCGCGATCGTCTCCTTGAGCTCGCCCCGCCCGGTTTCATCGACATGACCTTGCAGAACAAAGCTTATGTCTCGCGTTTCTGGGCGAGAAATCCCGCCGCTCATCACTGCGCAGCGGCTTGAAGATTTTTGAGGCGCTCCATGATGTCGCCGTTGCTCGGCTCGGCTTCCGCCTCGCTGAGATCGGCGGGCGTGCCATAGCAGACATAGGCTTCAACCGGGATCACGCGAACATTCTGGCGTGCCGCGATCATCTTGTTGAACAAGGGAGCGATGTAGAACTCGCCGCGCTCGGTTTCGTTGTTCTCCACCGCGGCCCCGGCCAGTTCGAATGCCTGCACGCTGGAGCGGAAATAATAGGTGCCGGTGGACGCCTTGTCCGAGATCACCACTTTCTCGCGCACTTCAACAACCCGGTCCTGCTCATCCGTCCTTGCATAGCTCCAGCGCTCCTCGCTGGAGTTGAACACATGCAGTCCGCCATCGATGGTGAGATACAGCTCCTCGAAGCTTGAGCACACAAAGGCGCTGTCCGCATTGTGGACAAGCACCGGCAGGTTGAACGCCATCTCCGGCTCGGCGGCCAGAAGGGTTTCCGCCTGCCCGCGCGTGATCTGCGGGATGCGCACCGTAATGGGATTGAATGGGGCGAACTCACTGGCGATATCGGCTTCCAGCAGTTCTGCGTGCTCGTCATCGAGGATAATGAAGATGAGCTTTTCGGCCAGGTGGAGCGGCAGCGAGCGCGCTGCATGGCGATACATTGGCTCGCCAAAAGCGGGGATCAGCGGCTTGGGCAGGCTGTGCCCGATACTGCGAAAGCGTGATCCGGCGCCGGCCATGGTGACCACGATGTTGATCTTGCCCGCTTTTTCCATGGAAGGGCGGTTCCAGCGATCCGATCGGACCAGCGTTTCCCAGTTTCCATCAAAGCGCATGGCATTGTCGTCGAGATAAAGATCGGCATGGGGTTTGCCGAAATTGATCTCGTCATATTCGATGCCGTGCTGATCGAGCCAGGCAAACAGGATTTTTGCCTGGCGCGCCAGCACCATGCCCACATTGCCATTGGTGGTCTTCATGTGCCGGGCGGTGTTGAGGATGATGTAGTGCCCCTGCGCCCGCCAGTCGCGGATCGCCTGGGCTGCGTAAGGCAGCGGCCGTACCGTGGCATAGTCGCCGGTGACCGATTTGTACTCGCAGATGGTCCCATCCAGATCAATGCAGATCCGCACCATATACCTCTTTCAAAATGCCGATGCCCGTCAGGTAAAGTGCTTTCTGCCGCTCCGTGTCGTCGCTGTGCAGCGGCAACATGCTCAGGAACAACATCGCTTCGAGCACCAGCAGGTCCTTGATGTCATAATCCACCTGCCCCGCCATGCGCGTGATCAGCGCCTTGGATACCAGGGCAGCGTCCTTGGGGCGGAACAGGCGCAGCCGGAAGCTGTGGTGCTCCTCCTCGCGCAGGTCGTACATCTCCTGCATGATGAAGTCGTAGCCGCCATGGAAGGAATGGAGCAGCTTGGCCAGGTCATAGCGCGGATCGCCGTAGCAGCCTTCCCCATAGAACTCGCCGCGCGGGTCGATCAGTTTCAGCAGCCCCGTTTGGGGATCGTAGAGAATGTTGCTGAAACACAGGTCGCCATGGATGATGCCGGTCAGGGGCTTGCGGGCAATGCGCTCAACCGTCGCCTCGATCTGCGGCAGGTAATGGCGCCACCCCGGCAGCGATGCACCATTGAGGCGCACGGTGTCGGCCTCGACCAGCGCTTTTATCTCTGAATCGGGGGGAAGCTCGCCCATGCGCGAGAGAAGCTTGCCCAGATAAAATGTCTCCACCTCGCTCGCCAGCGCCTGCCGCCCTGCATAGCCGGCGAACTCGTGGTGAATGGACAGCAACCGGTCCAGGATCTTGTTCCAGACCGAACCGGGAAAGCTGAAGAATACATAATACTCGGCCAGCGTCCGATAGCTGTAATATTCCAGCGTATAGGAAACTTCCTTGCCCAGGGAAAAGTCATGCAGGCGGGGGAAGTAGATCGAGACCGGCTTGGGCAGGTGGATATAGTAGTTGATCTCCTGCAGGATCTTGTCCTTCTTGCGGGAGCGCTTGGTGATCAGCCCGAGATCTTCATCGATCACGAGGCTGTTGAACTCGCGCGCGCCAATCAGTCTGGTCCGGATCTGGGTGGCGGTATCGAGATGCCCCAGATCGCTCCAGGCGCGCACCTTGGTCAGCTCCAGCTGGCCGGCATAGCGATTGGACAGCAGCCCCCCCACGGTGCCGTCCCCGGCAACAGCAGGCTCCACCCCGCTCACATCGGCAAGCGAAGGCACCCAATAGGCCCCCACATCGGTGAAGATGGGCTTGTGGGCCAGGTCGCTGTTTTCATCAGCGCCCTCGGCTTGTGCCTCCACATGCCGATAACCGTCCGCCTCGGCGACGAAATAGGAGTATTTGTCGGAACTCACATAATCATCGACAAACACCACCGCCTGCCGGTGCGCGATTTCCTCAGCGGGCTCGAAGTAGATGTCGCCATAAACCACATAGGCGGGCCGCCCGGCCAGGTTATGATCCGCTGCGGCCTTGGCGGCGGCCTGCAACGAGGTCACTGGTGTACCGCTCTCATGGGCATCGATGGGCACCAGGATGAGGTTGAGGCGCGAGCCGAAGGTGAGCGTCAGGAACTCTTCCAGCCGCGTTTCACCACTTGGCAGCGCCACGATCACATCGCCGCTATGCTGTTTGATGTGGTTGACGATGGTCTGGTAGATCAATGGCCGCCCCATATAGGGCAGCATCGCCGGGCTGGTCACGTTGACGACCGACACGAAGTCCTGAGTCACCGGTCCTGCTGCCAGCACCACAAGAATGCTGTCGCTTTGTTTCAGGGGGCCTAAAGAAGCGATGGTAAGTTCCTTTGCCTAGAAGTCGGACATTCCGATCTCGCGGACCTTGCCGTGTTCAAGCCGGAACACGCGGTTACAATAACGCCGAATCAGGTCCGGCGCATGCGAGGCAAACACGAAAATGCTCGCGCCCTCGATCAATTCATGCATCCGCTGTTCGGCCCGCGTTTGAAAATCGGCATCGCCGGTACCAAACATCTCGTCGATCAGCAGGATATCGGGCTGGATCGACGTGGCGACCGCAAACATCAGCCGCATGGTCATGCCGGAGGAATAGGTCCGCACCGGCATGGCAAGGTACTCACCCAGATCGGTGAAAGCAACGATCCTGGGGGTGGCTGCGGCGATCTGCTCGCGCGTCTGCCCCAGCAGCATGCTCATGCGCACGATGTTCTCGAACCCTGACAGTTCGGGATCCATGCCCGCGCCGATCTCGATAATGGTGCTGACCCGCCCTTCCCGGATGACCTTGCCCGACACCGGCTGGTAAATGCCCGCCATCGTGCGCAGCATCGTGGTCTTGCCTGCCCCGTTATGCCCGATCAGCCCGAGCCGGTCGCCCCGCTTGAGCGCAAAATTGACCTGTTCGAGCGCGGTGACGCTGACCGTATTGCGCACTTCCTGCGAGATGCGCCCGCCCGTGCCGATATTGATCAGCTGATTGCGCAGCGACTGGCTTCGGCTGTTGTAGATGGCGTATCGGACCGTAACGTCGTGAAATTCCAGCTTGATCACGTGTTACACCCAAAATGCGATGCGGCTGTGCTTGCTGTTCAGCAGCCACAGGGCAACGGACCATCCCACCACGGCCATGCCGATCAGCCCCGCATAGATGTGCCAGCCCGGCACCATGCCGATCAGCGGGTCGCGTATGCCTTCGATGAAATAGGCCAGTGGATTGACCAGCAGCAGCCAGGCCTGGACCTGCAGGTTTTCGGGCCGGTAGATCA
>JAQGKH010000345.1 GCA_028290225.1 Devosia sp.
ATGTCTGCTCATTCCACAACCGCTTTCAAAAGCTGCCAGTCTGGAATCCACCCCGATTCAGCTCTCGTTCTCCAGATGCGCGGCGCGGCGCCGTTTCATCATCGCGCTGATACGGCTCGGGGTCGTCCCGGCTTTGATCCGGAGCTAGCTTCAGATGGTAGGGCGCGGTGCGGGGAGGGTCCGCCAGTTGGCGGTCGTGGAGAAAGCCGAGATGGGCCCGGGCCAGGCCCGGGGTGACATCCGGGGTGGGATGGAGTGCTTGCCGCTTCCGATCACTCCGCCGCGAGGTTTGCCGGGGCGGGGTCGCCCGTGGCGAGGGCGGGGAGGTCGAGGCCGATCAGGGCAAAGATCAGGCGGTCGATCAGGGCGCGGATGGCGTCAAAGCCGCTATGGCGATCAAGGCTGGCTTCGTTCATGTACAAATGCCGGCTGATTTCGATCTGGAGGGCGTGGATGCCTTGCTGGGGGCGCCCATAGGAGCGGGTGGCAAAGCCGCCGGCATAGGGGCGGTTGCGGGCCACCTGCAGGCCGGCGCTGGTGAAGACGGTTTCCACCAGGTCGATCACGGCGGGGGCACAGGTGGTGCCATAGCGATCGCCCAGCACGATATCGGGGGCGGTGCGATCACCCGGGCGGTTGATGCGCGGCATGGAATGGCAATCGATCAGCACCGCGACGCCAAATCCGGCCATCGCTTCGGCCAGCAGCTTTTGCAGGGCGGCATGGTAGGGATGGTAGATGCCCTCGATGCGCATGCGCGCGTCCTCAAGGGTCAGCCGGTCGCGGTAAATGGGTTTGTTTTCGGCCACGACGCGCGCCAGCGTGCCCAGGCCGGCGGCGACGCGGGGCGAGGTGGTGTTGAAGCGCGGCCCCAGCGGCTCGTTGAACATGGTGGGATCAAGCTCCCAGGGCTCGCGGTTCACATCCAGATAGGCGCGCGGGAAATGGGCGCGCAGCAGCGGGGCGCCCAGATGGGGGGCGCGGGCAAACAACTGATCGACAAAGGCATCTTCGGACTGGCGGATCGACATGTTGTCGAGCCGGGTCATGGCAAGGAAGCGCTCGGGATAATGCCGGCCCGAATGGGCTGAGTTGAACACCAGCGGGGCCACGAGCCGGCGGGGCCGAATCGTTTCGAATGCCGGCTGATCCCAATAGTCGGATCGCACTGTTCCTCCGGGTCGCTGGGCCGCCAGGGCGGTGCATCAAGGCGGGTAATGTGGCGCGCCGGGGGCGGCTTGTCCAGTTGATCGAGATTTTTCAGGGAATGGCGAGGCGTTGGCGTCATGGCTAACTTCGCATAAACATCCATGGGATAATTTGCGACTCAGTGCCGAACGGCCCGGAGAAAGTGATGAGACGGATTCTGCTGGCGGAAGACGACAACGATATGCGCCAGTTCCTGACGCGGGCGCTGAAAAACGCCGGTTACGAGGTGGTGTCGTTCGATAATGGCCTTTCGGCCTATGAGCGGCTGCGCGAGGAGCCGTTTGCCTTGCTGCTGAGCGATATCGTGATGCCTGAAATGGACGGGATCGAGCTGGCGCGGCGCGCCACCGAACTCGATCCGGACCTCAAGGTGATGTTCATCACCGGTTTTGCGGCGGTGGCGCTCAACCCCGACAGCGACGCGCCCAAGGATGCCTCGGTGCTGAGCAAGCCGTTTCACCTCAAGGACCTGGTCAACGAAGTGGAGCGGCTGCTGGCGGCCTAGGGCCGGCCACGGCAAATTTGCACGAGGGCCCGGAAGTGTCGCGCATGGCCCTTGACCCGTTCGGGGGTTTTGTGGTCTATCCGCGCCACTGGAACGACTTCGGTTGTTCCATCCCGGAGAGATGGGCGTATAGCTCAGCGGGAGAGCACCTCGTTGACATCGAGGGGGTCACAAGTTCGATCCTTGTTACGCCCACCATCTCTCTAGTATCTTCGCCGATGGCGATGGGAGTATAGCTCAGCGGGAGAGCATTCGCTTCACACGCGAAGGGTCACAAGTTCAATCCTTGTTACTCCCACCATCCGCCTTTTACCCCCTAGGGGAGGCGGGCTGCAAAAACACCGGATTGCTGCGATGCGATGCGCGCTGGCGCTCGCCCCCGGGCTTGAGCGCGCGGGGCACTATCAGCTGAGCAGCCACCAGAGCAGCCAGCCCAGGCCGATAAACGGCAGCCATGCCAGCAGGCCGAGCACCAAAATGAACCAGGCCCGCTGGCGACTCACCCAATCCACTCCTTTTTCGGGATAACCCGCCTGCCGCAGCCAGTGGCATATCAGTTCCATGTCGGGCTCCTTTCGGATGCTGGCTTGAAAGAGTCGGCTTAAGGTTTGGTGAGCAAATTGCCTAAGATGCCATTTTCCACAGCCAGCGTGGCTGGAGTGGGGCTGCGGTGGCGGGCGGCGGTCCCGAAAAAGCCGATGCCGACGGGCTGGCGAGCGTCGAAAAGGCTTGCGCTGCTTTGCCCGCCGAGAGCAGAAAAGCGGCATGGCCAAGCAATTTCCCCAGCTCGAACCCCACCACCACAGCTTTATTGCAGCCCAGCACATGTTCTTCACCGCATCGGCGGCGCCGACGGGGCGGGTGAACATGTCGCCGCGCAGCACCGACATGTTCCGGGTGCTGGGCGAGCGGGCGGTGCTGTATCTGGATCGCACCGGCAGCGGCAATGAAACGGCGGCGCATCTGCGGCTCGATCCGCGGCTGACCATCATGTTCTGCGCGGTGGCGGGGCCGCCGCTGATCCTGCGGCTTTACGGACAGGGGCGGATCGTTCACCGCGACAGCGCCGAATTTGCCGAGCAGCTGGCCCGGCAGTTCGGGGGCGAGGCGCCGCTGGGCGCGCGGCAGATGGTGCATCTCGATATCGAGCTGGTGCAAAGCTCGTGCGGCTATGGCGTGCCGCTGTTCGAATACCAGGCGGAGCGGCCGCAGATGGATGCCTGGGCCAGGGCCAAGGGGGTCGAAGGGATCGAGGCTTACTGGCGCGAAAAGAACCAGGTGAGCGGGGATGGTTTTCCCACCGGGCTGTTCGAGGGCCCCGATGCGGTCACATCGGGTTGAAGTGAACGGGGGACGATGGCAGGTGCCCTGTCGCGCCCGCGTGAGCGACCCTATATAGGGGCATGTTCAAATTCTGGAAGAAACGGGAGACTGGCATGGACGCCCATGCATTTGCGGTGACGCGGACCGATGAGGAATGGCGCCAGCGGCTGACGCCCGAGCAGTATCAGGTGATGCGCAACCATGGCACGGAGCGGCCTGGGTCCTGCGCGCTGTTGTATGAAAAGCGGGCGGGGACGTTTGCCTGCGCCGGGTGCGACCAGGCGCTGTTCGAATCGACGCTGAAATTCGAAAGCGGCACGGGCTGGCCGAGCTTCAACGACCCGCTGCCCGGCTCGGTCGAAACCAGCGAGGATCGTTCCTATGGCATGGTGCGCACCGAATGCCACTGCTCGCGTTGCGGCAGCCATCTGGGGCATGTGTTCCCCGATGGTCCCCCGCCCACGGGCCTGCGCTATTGCATTAATGGCGTGGCGCTGAATTTCATCGCAGCCGACTGACGACCCATCTTTGCGGCCATGCTGGCCTGCAAATGCCCGCTTCCTGCGCTTCCGGTCCTCACGTACCCAAGTACGCTGCGGTCCGGTTCTCGGGAGCGGGCATTTTCGTCTCACCATGACCGCAAACCTGGGACGTCAGGTGCTCGCCACTA
>JAQGKH010000083.1 GCA_028290225.1 Devosia sp.
CCAGAGCATCTGCGTATATTGGGCTGGCGCGACCTGATTGGCTGCAGCCAGTTTCGTGGCTCCCATGAACGAGAGATGCCCAAGCCCGCCCAAAGTGCCGATCAACGCCATGACGGCCAGTTGAGGCCAGGTCGGCAGGCTCGTGCCCCAGATGAGCATGCCAAGGCCGTTGAAGGCCAGCGCATACAAGGTGACGGTGGCAAAAATGCTGAGGCGATGCTCGCGCGGGGCCAAGGAGCGCAGGACAATCGTGTTGGTTGCCGAAAAAACCGCACAGGCGAGCGCCGCCAGGTGGCCAAGCTCCAGTTCACGGAACCCGGGGCGGACCACAACCAGAACTCCCACAAAGCTGAGCAGCAGCAACAGCCATCGATGGCGCGGAATGGCCTCCTTGAGGAGGATTGCCGAAAGCAGCACCACGAAAATGGGCCCCAGGAACGCCAGGGAATAGACTTCCGCCAGCGGCACATGGGTGAAGGCATAGATCACGCAGGTGGTGCCGAATATGCCGGAAAGGCCCCTGACATGGAGCAGCGGCCAATGCTTGAACTGCAAGACTTCGCGCCAGTTTTCCTTGCGGCTCTTGCTGAGGATGGCAGGGCCAACAGCAAACAGCGCGGTGAAAAAGCCGATTTCAAAAACGCTGAGTTGCCCTCCCAAGCTCTTGATGGATGCATCGGCGCAGGCAAAAAGGCCATAGGCCAGGAGGGCAAGGAGGACACCGGCGGGCATGGGGAACCAGACACTGCTGAAGCTAGAGACCAACTGAACTGACGCCAGCTTGTTCCATAAGTGTGATCATAGTTACCGCTGCCATACAAGATGCCCGTTATGGATTGCAGACCAGTGTCAGCCGCGCGACACAGGATTGATTCACGCGCTAAGCCAAGCGAGGGTCGATGGCTTGCGATGCAGCGACTCCCGCTATGTAGCTGGAAGCGAACACCATGCGGCCGCAACTCGTTCTGCCGGAATGGTGTTGCACTCACGGGCGAGTTGAAAAGGAACCGAGATGTCTGAACGAGAGTCCGTGCTTGCTCCCTTCCGGCACGAGACCTTCCGTATTTTGTGGCTGGCAGCGCTGGCGTCCAACCTGGGTGGCCTTGTGCAATCGGTGGGGGCGGGCTGGATGATGACCACCCTGACGGACTCCCACAATATGGTGGCGCTCGTGCAGGCTTCGACCACCCTGCCCATCATGATCTTCTCGCTGGCGGCGGGAGCACTGGCAGACAATTTCGACCGGCGCACCGTGATGATCATTGCGCAGTGTGGCATGGCCGTTGTGTCGCTCGCCCTGGCGGTACTGGGCTATATGGGCATGCTCACTCCCTGGCTGCTGCTGACCTTCACGTTTCTGATCGGGTGCGGCACCGCGCTGTTCAATCCGTCCTGGCAGGCCTCGATGGGCGATATCGTGCCGCGCGCCGACTTGCCGGGCGCCGTTACACTCAACAGCGTCGGCTTCAACATGATGCGCAGCGTCGGCCCGGCGGTCGGCGGCTTGGTAGTGGCGCTTGCCGGCGCAGCGGCGGCATTCGCGATCAACGCCGTTTCCTATGTGCCGCTGATCCTGGCACTTGGCCGCTGGAAGTCACCGCCCCCCAGCAGCAAGTTGCCGCGGGAGCGGTTGGGAAGCGCCATGTGGGCCGGAATCCGCTATGTGTCGCTGTCGCCGAACCTGACGATTGTCCTGGTTCGCGGCTTGCTGTTCGGGCTTGCGGCCGTTGCGGTGCTGGCCTTGCTGCCCTCGGTGGCCAGCGAATATGTGGGCGGTGGAGCCTTTGTTTACGGAAGCCTTCTGGGCTGTTTCGGCGTGGGCGCAATTGGCGGTGCTTTCCTCAACGGCGTTATCCGAGAGCCCTACAGCAATGAAACCATCGTGCGGATTGCCTGCGTGGTGTTTGCGCTCAGTTGCATGGTTCTCGGCTTCAGCCGCCAACCGGTGATCAGCCATCTGGCCCTGCTGCCGGCCGGCGCCAGCTGGGTGCTGGCATTGTCGCTGTTCAACGTGTCCATCCAGCTATCGGCCCCGCGCTGGGTGGTGGGACGGGCACTTTCGCTTTACCAGACCGCCACCTTCGGGGGCATGGCTGCCGGGAGTTGGCTATGGGGCACCCTGGCCGATGTTTGGGGTCCTGACTGGTCCCTGATCAGCGCTGGGGTAACTCTTCTCGGCTGCGCCCTAGTCGGGTTGGCGCTGCCCCTGCCCCAGTTCAGCTCCCGTGACCTGTCGCCGCTCAACATGTTCAACGAGCCGGTGCTCAAGCTTGAGATGCGACCACGTAGCGGGCCGATCATGGTGATGGTCGATTATCAGATCGCCCAGGAGGACGTGGAAACGTTCCTGGCCCTGATGAATGAGCGCCGCGGTATCCGGCGGCGGGACGGCGCGCGGCAGTGGGCGTTGCTGCGGGACCTCGAAAAGCCCGAGATCTGGACCGAGACCTATCATGTTCCGACCTGGGTGGACTATGTGCGGCACAATCTGCGGCGCACCAAGGCCGATGCCGATAACCTGGAAAAGCTCAGGGCATTGCATCGCGGCGAAGGGAGTCCGGTGGTGCATCGGCTCATTGAACGCCAAACCGTGCCGCTGACCGATGACATGCCGATCAGGCCGAGCCAGGAAATCTAGATCCACGGGCACAGCACCGGCAAGAGGCGCGGTAAAAAGGCGCGCCACCGGTCGGTGACGCGCCTTTCATGTTTAGCTGCGGTCGCAGTTTGGCCAGTTGGGCATGCCGAGCGTGCAGTTGTCGTCGCCGCGCGGGTTGGTCCGATCCGGACCGTCGCCGCGGCTTGGGCCGTTGTTGTCACCCGGACGTCCCGGTCCGTCACCGCGGCTCGGGCCATCGTTACCGCCGGGACGGCTTGGGCCGTCACCACGTCCAGGGCCGTCACCGCGGCCGGGGCCATCGCCACGGCTCGGGCCATCGCCGCGACCGGGACCATCCCAGTCACGATCTGGCCGGCTGGGGCCTGGCCGATACGGACCCTGGTTTGGCCGGTGGCGCGGGGCATCCCAGCGCGGCGGCGTGCCGAATTCAAACTGGAACACTGTAGCGGGTCGCGATGGGCGGTTCAGTTCCGCAAGGTAGCGCCAGGAGACCCAACCTTCGACCCAGCGATTCTCGATATAACACCAGCCGGCGCGACAGCCCTCGACGTCGACGCG
>JAQGKH010000010.1 GCA_028290225.1 Devosia sp.
CGGCGCTGATGATCTACATGCTTAACCGCGTGCTCAAGCCCGCCAATGTCTCGGGCCCTGAATCGCGCATGATCGCCGAAGCCGGACGCATGCCCAAGCTGGGGGAGTTCTTCGCGCCGTTCAATTACACGCCGGTGAACCTGTCCATCTTTCTGGCGCTCCTGGCGCTGGTCGCCGTTTATGTGCTGATCTGGCATACCCGCTTCGGCTACGCCCTGCGCACCATGGGCCAGAACCCGACGGCGGCGCGTTATGCCGGCATTTCCAATTCCAGGATGATCATGATCACCATGACCCTGTCGGGGGCCCTCGCCGGCATGATCGCCTTCAACGAAGTGCTGGGCGTGCAGAACCGGCTGGTGCTCGATTTCGTTGCCGATGCCGGCTTTGTCGGCATTGCCGTGGCGCTGATGGGCCGCAACCACCCCCTGGGCATTGCGCTCGCCGCGCTGCTGTTCGGGGCGCTCTACCAGGGCGGCAATGAGCTGCAATATGTGATTTCCGGGCTCGACCGCACCGTCGTGGTGATCATCCAGGCCTTGGTGATCCTCTTTACCGGCGCCATGGAAGGGCTGTTCCGTCCCGCCCTGCAGCGCGGTTTCATTCTCATCAGCCCCCAATCCCGGGCCGATGCGGCGGCGCGCGCCACTGTTACGAGCGAGAGCTGACCCGTGGATATTGCAGCCGTTCTTTCCATTCTCGATGCCACGCTGCGCCTTTCGACGCCGCTGCTGCTGGCATGTCTGGCCGGGCTGTACTCCGAGCGCGCCGGCATTTTCGATATCGGCCTTGAAGGCAAGATGCTGGCTTCCGCCTTCGCGGCCGCCGCCGTGGCCGCGGTAACCGGTTCGGCCTGGCTCGGCTTGCTGGCCGGCACCGCCATTTCGGTTCTGACCTCCGCCCTGCAGGGGGTTGCCGCCATCACCCTCAAGGGCAACCAGCTGATCGCCGGGGTTGCCATCAACATGCTGGCCGCCGGGCTCACCACGTTTTTGGGCCAGCAATGGTTCCGCCAGGGCGGCCGCACCCCCGCGCTCCCGCCCACTGGCCGCTTCAGCGCCATCGAGCTGCCCTTTGCCTCGCAGCTTGCCGGGGTGCCGATCATCGGCCCCATCTATGCCGAGCTGATTTCGGGCCACTACATCCTGGTTTATGTCGCCTTCGCCATGGTCGCGGTCACCGCCTATGTGCTTTATCGCACCCGCTTCGGGCTGCGCTTGCGCGCCGTCGGCGAAAACCCCAAGGCCGTCGATACCGCCGGCATTTCGGTCAACGCCTTGCGCTTCCAGGCCATCCTCATCACCGGCGTGCTGTGTGGCTTGGCCGGCGCATATTTCTCCATTGCCCAGGGCTCGGGCTTTGGCAACAACATGACGGCCGGCAAGGGCTATATCGCCTTGGCTGCGCTGATCTTTGCCAAATGGAAGCCGGTGCCCGCCATGTTCACCTGCCTGCTGTTCGGCTTTCTCGATGCCCTGCAGATCCGCCTGCAGAATTTCGAGCTGCCGGTGATCGGCGTCGTGCCGGTACAGGCCATCCAGGCACTGCCTTATGTGCTGACGGTGGTGTTGCTCGCCGGCTTTATCGGCAAGGCTGTCGGCCCCAAGGCTGGCGGCGTGCCCTATACCAAGGAGCGCTGACCGCTTTTCGTTTGCGGCCTCATGGTGAGCTTGTCCAGCCACGAGGTCGGGATCACCAGGCCTGCCACAACCTCCCCCTGCGACAGGCTCAGGATGAGGTCTACTGATAGGACGTCCAATGTCGCAACCGACCACCGACCAGGCCCTGTTCGAGGCCGCCGAGGCCATCCGCGCCAAGGCCTACGCGCCTTATTCCCGCTTCACTGTGGGCGCGGCGATCCTCGCCGAGGACGGCCAGATCTATAGCGGCTGCAACATCGAAAATGCCGCCTATCCCGTCGGCAACTGCGCCGAAGCCTCTGCCATTGCTGCGATGATCGCCGGGGGTGCCCGGCGCATCACCCGCATCTATGTCACTGGCCCCGGCACCGCCCCCGTCACCCCCTGCGGCGGCTGCCGCCAGCGCATCCGCGAATTTGCCGATCTCGACATCACCGTGATCTCCCATGGGGTGGATGGCCAGCCGCTCGTCGCCACCCTGGAGCAGCTACTGCCCCACAGCTTCGGACCCGAATACCTGCCGGAGTGAACCGGCGATGGTTCCCGTAACCTGCGTCCCCCTAAGGGGAGGCCAGGGAGGGGGTTGCCGGGTTCTGCACTACCCCCACCCTCCCTCCAGGGGAAATGCCCAAAAACTGCGAGACCGAAAGTATGACCAAAGCCGCCAAGACCATTCGCCAGATCGCCGGCAAGGAGCCCATCGGCGCGGCGCTCGTGCTCGGCTCAGGGCTTTCGGCCATCGGCGATCTCTTGGCGGACTGCATCGCCATCCCCTATGCCGAGCTTAAGGGCTTTCCCGGTGGCGGCGTGTCGGGTCATGGCCGCGATCTGCTGGTCGGCACCATGGGCGGCAAGCGCGTCGCCATCCTGACGGGCCGCGAGCATTATTATGAGCACGGCAACGCCGCCGCCATGCGCCCGGCGCTGGAAACAATGGCGGAACTGGGCGCCACGACGCTGCTGCTGACCAACTCGGCCGGCTCCGTCGATGAGCGCCTGCGCCCGGGCGATCTGATGATGCTCTCCGATCACATCAACTATGCCGGCATGAACCCCCTGATCGGCGAGCCGACCGACCGCCGCTTCACCAATATGGTGGATTGCTATGCCCCCGACTTGCGCCACAAGGCCAGGAACGTCGCCGAACGGCTGGAGCTGCATCTGGGGGAGGGCGTCTATCTCTGGTATTCTGGCCCGAGCTTTGAAACCGTCGCCGAAATTCAGATGGCCATTCGCCTTGGCGCGCAGGCCGTCGGCATGTCCACGGCACCAGAAGTGATCCTCGCGCGTTTCCTTGGCATCAAGGTCTGGGCCTGCTCGTCCATCACCAATATGGGCGCCGGGCTGTCGAGCGAAAACATCAGCCATGAGCACACCAAGACCATGGCCGTTGCAGGCGCCGAAAAGCTGAAGAAACTGCTTCCCGCGCTGGTGGAGGAATTATGAACCTGAGGGTCGTCAACCAGCATCCCCCCGCGGCCGCGCATCGCCGCAATCCCGGCTTTACGCTCGATCTCGATTGGGTGGAGCGCACGGTGATGAACCGCTCGGCGCTGGAGCGACGCGCCGGCACCATTGGCACCCGCCGCACCGTCAAGAAGGACTTTCAGCTCGCCTGGCTGTTGAAAGCCATCACCCTGCTGGATCTGACCACCCTCAACGCCGATGACACGGCCGGCCGCGTCGAGCGGCTTTGCGCCAAGGCGCGCCAGCCCGTGCGCCCCGAGATCCTGGAGCAACTTGGCGCGCAGGATCTGCGCATCCTGCCCGGCGCCGTCTGCGTCTACCACAATTTCGACGCCACCGCCGTGCGCGCGCTCGATGGCACCGGCATCCCGGTGGCGGCCGTGTCCACCGCCTTCCCCCATGGCCTGGCGCCGCTCGAAACCAAGATCCGCGAGATTGAACTGTCCGTGGAAGCGGGCGCCCAGGAGATCGACATCGTCATTGAGCGCGGCACCGTGTTGCGCGGCGACTGGCAGGCGCTTTACGACCAGATCCGCTGTTATCGGCAAGCCTGCGGCGACGCCCATATCAAGACTATCCTGGGCACCGGCGAACTCGCCACGCTCACCAATATCGCCAAGGCCTCGCTCGTCTGCATGCTGGCGGGCGCCGATTTCATCAAGACCTCGACCGGCAAGGAAAAAACCAACGCCAACCTCGTCACCTCGCTGGCGATGATCCGGATGATCCGCTGGTTCGCCGAGGAAACCGGCATCGAGATCGGCTACAAGCCGGCCGGCGGCATTTCGACGGCCGGCGACGCGCTCAAATACATGGCGCTGATGAAGGAAGAACTGGGCACCCACTGGCTGCAGCCGCACCTGTTCCGCTTCGGCGCCAGCTCGCTGCTGACCGACATCGAGCGCCAGCTGGAGCATGGGCTGACCGGCCATTATGCCGCCGACTACCGCCAGCCCATGGTGTAGTGCCTACCGCCCCCGTGGTTCGAGGCGCGACAAGCCGCGCACCTCACCATGAGGGCTCCAAGGCTTCCAAGGACCTCATCCTGAGGTGCGAGCGAAGCGAGCCTCGAAGGACGAGGGCCGGTGCGCCGGACCCGGAGGAACGAAAATGAACAAGATCGCGCAAATCTTCGACACGCTCGACTACGGCCCGGCTCCCGAAGCAGCTGATCAAGCCACGGCCTGGCTCGACAGCCATAACCGGCGCTTCGGCCACTTCATCAATGGCGGCTGGTCCGCCCCAGGCACGACCTTTCCCACCGACAATCCCGCGACGGGCGAGCCCCTCGCCCTGATCGCCGCCGGGACCTCAGCCGATGTGGACGCCGCCGTGCGGGCCGCCCGCGCCGCTTTTCCCGGCTGGAGCGCGCTGTCCGGCTACCAGCGCGGCAAATATCTTTATGCGCTCGCCCGCGCCGTGCAAAAGCACGCGCGCCTGTTCGCCGTGCTCGAAACCCTCGATAACGGCAAGCCCATCCGCGAAAGCCGCGA
>JAQGKH010000023.1 GCA_028290225.1 Devosia sp.
TTGTTGAGCCCCAGCAGGCGCCGGTCGGCGCCCCAGATCGCGCCATAGCGGGGACCGTTGACATTGACCACTGGGGGGCCTTCCTCGCCCAGGGTCTTCCACACGACCCCGCCCCATCCCGCCCGGAAGGCCCGCTCGACATTATAGGCCTTGTCGGTGGGCGGCGCTGAAGCCAGCCAGAATGGATTGGGCGATTTGATGCCGACGAAATTGTTGCGCAGATCAGCCATTGCTGCCTCCGGTGAGGAAGATGTGCATGCTTTCGGCCGCGTCGCGCCCTTGCGCCACGGCCGTCACCGTCAGATCGTCCCCGCCGGTGGCGCAATCGCCGCCAGCCCAGACCTTGGGCAGCGAGGTGCGGCCCTGCCCGTCGACTTCGATCTTGCCGCCGGCCAGGATCGGCCCGGTGCCCTCGATGTCGAGGGTTTGGCCGATGGCCTTGAAGATCTGGTCGCAGGCGAGGATGGCGGTATCGCCGGTTTCGGTCAGCCGGCCATCCACGAGGCCGGTATAGGCCAGTTCCAGCCCGATCACCCCCGTGCCATCCGTCAGCACCCGTTTGGGAGCCATCCAGTGACGGATGTTAACGCCCTTGGCCGCAGCGAGGTCCTGCTCCCATTCCGAAGCATTCATGTGCTCCTTGCCGCGGCGGTACACCATGGTCACCTCTTCGGCGCCGAGGAGCTTGGCCTGGACCGCGGCGTCGATCGCGGTCATGCCGCCACCGATCACCACGACCCGGCGGCCGATGGGCAGGGTTGAAAGATCGGTGGCCTGGCGCAGCTCGGCGATGAAATCGACGGCATTGCTGACGCCCGCGACGGTCTCGTTCTCGGCGCGCAAGGCATTGACGCCCCCCAGGCCGATGCCGAGAAACACCGCGTCATAGGTTTGGCAAAGGCGCTCCAGCGTCAGGTCACGCCCCAGCACCTGGCTATTGACGATGTCGATTCCGCCAATGGCGGTGA
This sequence comes from Devosia sp., assembly GCA_028290225.1. Classification (GTDB taxonomy): domain Bacteria; phylum Pseudomonadota; class Alphaproteobacteria; order Rhizobiales; family Devosiaceae; genus Devosia. The sequence continues at coordinate 969 of JAQGKH010000023.1, forward strand.
CATAGTCCACCTCTGCCTGGGCGAAGCTGTCGGTCGCCTTGTAGGAGGCGATGCCATATTCATTGAGCCCACCCGGCTTGGGGCGGGCGTCGAACATCACCACCGCGTGCCCCTTGGTGGCGAGGCGATGGGCGGCGGCGAGACCGGCCGGGCCAGCGCCGATCACCGCAATGGTCTTGCCGGTCGCCGGCGCGCGGGAAAAGAACTGGTGGTTGGCCGCCATGGCAATGTCGGTGGCGTAGCGCTGCAGCAGGCCGATGCGCACCGGCTTGCCTTCGGCCTCCTCGCGTACGCAGGCTTCTTCGCAGAGCTGTTCGGTGGGGCAGACGCGGGCGCACATGCCGCCCAGGATGTTCTGCTCGAAGATGGTCTCGGCGGCGCCCAGCGGATTGTCAGTGGCAATTTCGCGGATGAAGAGGGGGATGTCGATGCTGGTGGGGCAAGCATTCATGCAGGGCGCATCAAAGCAGAAGTAGCAGCGGTCCGCTTCGACAAAGGCTTCGTGCCGATCCAGCGGGTGGTGAAGTTCGGCGAAATTGGCCCGATATTGCTCGGGCTGGAGCCGTCCGGGCGCGATGCCCTGCTTGAGAACACCGTCTGGCATGGTTGCTCCTCGCCTGCTGCAGTCTCAAAGCGAGGCTAACGCGGCTCCAAATTTTTATCAATTGGTCAAAACTAACGGAAAGCTGCCACAAAGCTGCCTTGATGGCCCGATGCGGGGTTGGTCGGGGGCGTTTTTCGTGGAACCAAAGTCCATTTCGGCCGTTTGGAGCTTTCGACCGGCAGCTGTGACCATCTTGCAGCACCGCGCAAACACAATCCCGCGCTTGCCGGTTTAAATCGCTCCTGCGTGGCCGATGCGCTTGCCGCTAGAAACTCATTCTAACGGCCGCAACAAGATTGCCAGCTTCTTACAGCAACGCAGCGCGCCTAAACGCCATTTGGCGGCAAAGGTTCCGCACAAATCCGATTTGGGGCGAGTTGGTCCACATTTCCGTCCCCGCCCCCGGCTAATCCTCTGCTCACCTTAATTGTAGTGAGACTGGACGCTTGATTAAAAAGACTCTGCTGACCCTCGCCGTTGCTGCTTCCGCACTGTGCTTGTCCTCGCCCGCCTTCGCCCAATGTGGCGGCGCCTCCTGGTATGGCCCCGGTTTTGATGGAAAGCGGGCGGCGTCGGGGCAAATCTTCAATGAAGATGCCATGACCGCCGCCCACCGCTCGCTGCCCTTTGGCACCAAATTGCGGGTAACCGACCAACGCACGGGCAAGACCATCCAGGTCACCATCAATGACCGCGGGCCATTCCACGGCAAGCGGATCATCGACCTGTCCAAGGGCGCGGCCAACAAGCTGGGCTTTCGCGACCGGGGCACCACTTCGGTGTGCATCGAAAAGATCTAGCCCCAATGGGCTCAACAGGCCGCTCCATCCGGGGCGGCCTTTTTGTTTGCCCAAGGGCGCCGCTTGCACCTGCGCCCTTTTGTTTTGGGTGGAATCCGACTAGCGTTTGGCGGCTTATCCAACCCTTGTTCAGCCGGGTTCATGTTGGCGTTGCCGGCTCAAGACCGCTGCCAATGCGGGTTATTGGGGTGAACGAAGGGCCATACCGAGTCAGTTGTCCCATGCAGATCGCGCCGCAGCACCGCATCTATGCCTGTTTTTTCCTGTTTGCCGTTACCACCGGTGCCTTGCTGTCGCGCCTGCCCGACCTGCAGGTGGCGTTGGGGGTCAAGGAAAGCC
>JAQGKH010000024.1 GCA_028290225.1 Devosia sp.
TGTGCAGCCGGCGCACCGGCCGCGCCCCTGCGGGCTGCCCCGCCTGCGCCCGCGGCGCCCTGTGCAGCGGGCGCGCTGCCACTGGCCGCTCCACCACCGCCTCCAGCCGCCCCGGCAACGGTGCAAAAGGCTCCCCCGCCACCACCGCCGGCAGCCCCGCCCCCAGCGCTTGAGCGGACGCTTGCCGCGCCCCCACCGCCGCCCAGGTTCAAGCCGGCCGGGCAAGAAGCGCCCGAGCTGGTCGTGGATCGCTCCTAGATGCCGAACGAGACCGACGCTCCAGCTCTGGCGGAAATCGCCTTTTGCGAGGCTGTTCTGGCCAAGGGCGGGCTCAACCTGCTCACGGAAACCTTCCAGGGCGTGTCCTCGATCACGGCCTGGGAGCACTATCCCCCCGGTGACGTGTTTGATCCCGCCAGCAATTCGCAATGGTTCTACCACTGCCATCCCGCCTCGGAAGGCTCGGTTGAGCACGGCCATTTCCACTGCTTCTTGCGCCCGCACGGGGCCGGCGGGCCAATCCACCATCTGCTTGCCATTGGCGTGGACGCCAACGGCCGACTTTTGCGGCTCTTCACCGTCAATCAATGGGTGGTGGGCGACGATTGGGCCGATGCCCAGACCACGATCCCGCTCCTCGCGCGCTTTGACATGCAAATGCCTCGGCCCTCATATCTGGTGAACCGCTGGCTCACGGCCATCGTGGTCGCCTATGAGCCGCAGATCGCCGAGCTGCTGCGCGAGCGGGACCGCGTACTGGCCGCCCATGGCGCAGCGAACCCCCATTCGGTGCACGAAGACCGCTCGCTTGAGGTGTTGTCCGAGTTCTTGGTGCCCGGCTCATGAAGGCGTGCTGGCTGCGTCCTTGATCTGCCCGATGCTGTCACTCAAACCAGCCCGATCTAGCTCAAGAGCAATGCCTTGCGCACGAGACCATCGCTCATCCCAGTCAGCTGGGCCGCTTTCTCACATCGTGGAGCAAACGGTATGCCCTACTCCGTTTTGCCGCTGAGCGCCTTCAGGGCTGTCAGGAGTTCGGGCTGGACGCTCATTTGCAGTGCCGTTTCCAGCGCCGAGGTCGGCTGTATTTCAAGGAATTGCGCTGCAAACCCGCCGCTCGACAACCGCACCACCTGTGCTCCCATCGCGCCGAGCGCCAGGTAGTCACCCACCGCCACCACGACGTCGCTGAGCACGACAGCGCCTGAGGCGGAAACATTCAGAACCCGGCAGCGATGCTGTTGGCCCTCCGGCAGGGTGATGACGGACTGCGGCTCAAGCGGCACGAACCGGGGATGGGCGCGCAATTCCGGCCGGTCGGACCCAATGGCCGCTTTTGGCCGCCGATCCCCGAACAGCGGCGCAAAGCGAGCATGTGAACGCGGCGCGGGAACCGTGCTGTGCACCGCCGATCCCCCGATATAATCGAAGCCGGCGTCGAATGCCGCCTCGGCTTTCCCGATCGTATTGACCCCGTAAACGAAGCTGAACAAGCCCGCGCCTCGTACCAGCCGCCCGAAAGTGCCCAGTTCCACTGTAACCTGCGGGCTTTCGCTGTCCACCTCGCTCACCGAGACCGATAAGCCCCAGATTGCGGCACGAATGCCATCGTTCAACCGGTAGTCAACCGGCGAAAGTTGCAGCACGACGCGTTCGGTGATCTGGCGGCAGGCGCTGACCGCTTGCAGCACATCCGCCGGAGTTGCCGTTGTGGGCACACCGAGCACATCCAGCAGCAGGAATTTGCGGTAGGGCGGAGGCAGGGCTGCGCCCAGATCGGTGAACTCGGAAGGGCCATAAAGCAGCGTATGAAACTGCACCGGAACCATGACGCTGGCTTGCTTGACGTCACCCAGCGCTTGATGCAGCCCTTCCACCGATTTGGCGAACAGCACACAATCAAGCTTTGCCAGTGCCTCTATCAGTTCGTCCCTGTCCTCCAGCGCCGTGAGGTGCTCGGAAGCGGCGACGCCAGCCGCGCTGTCGAGCATGCTCCGGTTTATCGTCTTGCCGGAGGCGCGGCGGGGCCATAAGGGCTGAAACAATGCACTGGCATAGCGATGCGCGACCATGCCCTGCCGCTTGGCGGCACGATCGCTGACCTGATCGCGGATTTCGAGGAGCTTGGCGTATAGTGCGGCCAGGGGATCGGCGGCTTCGGTAAAGCTCCGATTGTCGACCGGCGCGGCAAAGCCGTTGACCGACACCATGGTGGCGTCCTGCAGTTCGAGCCTGATCCTTTGCTCGATCTGCCCCGAGATGCGCTGCACCTGGAAACTGGCATAAGCCTCGTCCTGCGTTTCAAAGCAGATCTGAAAGGCAGCATCGCCGACCAGCTGGTACACATCCTCGGGCGCCAGATATTCCCGCAGCACCGCATCGGCGATCGCGGTGGCCCTGTCCGCCATTGCGGTCGATCCATCGCCGACCCGCGCGCGGATCTCTCCGAGGCCGAGCACGTGCACGCAGCCCGCCATGACGGCAGCGGGGGTGCGGTTGCGAACCTTGTCAACCAGGCGGCCGATGTCATTGCCGCTGCGCTCCGCGCCGGCAGGCTTGGCGCCGCCGCTGCCAGCAGCGCCCTTAAACAGCTCTCGTACCCTTTTGAGGAGGTAATCCGTGCGCAAGATCAGGCCTTGATGTTAGACTGTCTCCGAACCGGACGAGGTTCAGCTAGCGCCTGAGCTATGGCTTGAACACGCCAAGGCTTTAGGAAGCGTTAACCTGCCCCGCCCATGCCCTGCGGCGCTACGGTTTTTGCCGCTTTCGCCAGGGCATCTGCCACTTTGACGCAGCTTGTCTGAGCAATCGCTCCAGCAGCTCGAGTACATCCCGCTACCCTATGCCCAACTACTCGCCCCTGTCCCCCCGGAGCAGGGAACGGGACCCCATCGCGCTCCGTTAACACCGGCTAACAACAGCCCGGAGCGCGCCGACAATGTTCATGCGAGTAGATAAACTCATCACCGAATTGCCCCAGCCTGCCAAGCAGGACCCCAATGCTGCGGCGGCCCTCCAGGAACTGCTCGGCGGCAAATATGGCGAGATGTCGACGCTGGGGAACTACATGTTCCAAAGTTTCAACTTCCGCAGCAAGGACAAGCTCCGTCCCTTTTACAGCCTTGTGGCCTCCATCACCGCCGAAGAACTCGCCCATGTCGAGCTGGTCAGCAACGGTGTTGCCATGCTCAACAACGGGCCCGAAAAACCAGGCGGCGACAGCAAGCCGGGCGGGGACATCAGCAAATCTCCCTTTGAAGCCATGCAGGACATCCGCCTGGCTTCCGCGTTCCTTTCGAACGGCGGCGGCGCCACTCCGGTGAATGCCAATGGCGTGAGCTGGAACAACGACTTCATCACCACCACCGGCAATGTCATCTTCGATCTGCTGCACAACTTCCATCTCGAATGCGGGGCGCGCCTGCACAAGCTGCGCGTTTATGAAACGCTGGGCGGCGACGATGCCACCGGCCGCGAGGTGTGCGGTTACCTGCTGGTGCGCGGCTCTGTCCATGCCCATTCCTACGCGCTTGCGCTCAAGAAGCTCACCGGCGTCGAGATCGAAAAGATGTTGCCCACCCCCAACATCCCGCTGGCCAAGATTCCTGAATGCCAGAAATATCTCGACGAAGGCTCGCATCGCCGGCTCTATACCTGGAGCCAGGACGACTACAAGGAAATCTCGGGTATCTGGTCCAACGATGAAGTAGCCCTGCCCGGCGATCCTCCAGGCCCCCTGGAAGTGGTTGAAGGCATGCCCGATGGCGGCAAGATGCAGCAACTCGCCGGCGTTCCATCCGCCTTCACGCCTGACTACGCGCCCGAAGAGTTCTACGAAATCGCCGCCAAGCTCTACAAGGCGTCCCGCTAGGTGCGCGATGGAGGGGCTGCTTCTTGGCCCCTCCAATCTCGCATGCACTAGCTGATCTCAGGCGGCCACAGAAACCTGGCAGCCACTGGCGTACCCCTTTCCGCCTCCTCAGCCGTGCCTGTTCGCTCGACTACCATGCCCTCCGATCAAGCCCTTTCCCGCTGGTCTTCTTTCATCTTGCGCGCGCCTCGCCGGCGGTTAGTTTGTCGGCAAAGAGCGCTGGAACCAGTGGTACAATGAGCATTCTCCTGACTGTCACGGCACAGCCCACCGCTCATGAGCTTGCAACCATTGGCGAAGGACTTGCCACCTTCAACCACGCTGATGCCGGCCCGGCAAATCGCCTCTCGCTCGCTGTCGTGGTGCGGGCTGATAGCGGCTCCATAGTGGGCGGCTTGTCAGGATACACCGGCTGGGGCTGGCTTTATGTCCAGTGGCTGTGGCTAGACGAAACGCGGCGCGGCGCGGGCCTTGGCGGCCGCATGCTCGACGCGGCGGAAGCCGAAGCGAAAAACCGTGGCTGCCGCGGCGCTTATATCGACACCTTCAATCCGATTGCCCTCAAGCTGTATCAGCGCCATGGCTATGTGCCCTTCGGCACCTTGCCAGACTTTCCACCCGGGCGAACGCGAACCTTTCTGCAAAAGCCGCTCTAGGCTCCAGCAATACGCCCGCCCCTCAGGGGATAAGGCGCGCCGGTTGTCGTCGGAAAGCTGATCGGCAAGCCGCGCAGAACGCGTGCGGCCAAAAACGCAAAGCACTCCGCCTCCACCGCATCGCCCCGCCAGCCCATCACCTCGGCAGGGAGGGCCTCCACACGGGCACGCTCGCCCAGCATCGCCATGATGGTTGGATTGTGCCGCCCGCCACCGCAGACCACGAGCCTGGTTGGCCGTTGCGGCAGCAGGTCGAGCGCCTTGCCGACGGCGCCCGCGGTAAAAGCGGTCAGCGTCGCGGCGCCCGTTGCGGGATCCAGCCCTTCAGCCATCTCGGCGCCGAAATCGAACCGATCCAGCGACTTGGGATAAGGCGCCGACAGGTAGGGGTGCTCCAGCAATCGCGCGAGCCGCGCCTCGTCCACTTCCCCGCTTGCAGCCAATGCCCCATTGCGGTCCATTTCGCCCAGGCCCAAAGCCTTGACGAAGTCGTTGAGCGGCGCGTTGGCCGGGCCGGCATCGAACGCGATCAAACCCTCCTCGCCATCCCACCAGGTGACATTGGCGACGCCACCCAGGTTGAGCACGGCCGTGTCGCCCTGTGCTCCGATGCTGCGCAGCAGGGCTTGATGGTAAATCGCCGCCAGGGGCGCTCCCTGCCCACCCGCGCGAACATCGGCGGAGCGAAAATCAAACGCCACCTTGACCCCGAGCAACTGGCTCATCAAGTCGCCATCACCCAGCTGGCGGGTCGCACCTATGCGCCCGGGTTGGGGGGCCCGATGCAGCACCGACTGCCCGTGAAAGCCAACAATGCCGATATCGGCCAGGGCGAGTCCAGCGCTCTCCACCAATTCGCGCACCGCTTGCGCCTGCGCCCGGGTCAATGCCGCCTCCGCCTGCGCGAACAGGGCGGGTTCGGGGCCCTCGAAAGTCCAGTGGCGTGCGGCCGCGAGGCTTGCTTCCAGGAGGTCGCGGATATCCCTTGGGTAAGGCGCCAGGGTGTAGGCCCCAAACTGCTCGATCCGCTCGCCGTCGGTC
>JAQGKH010000126.1 GCA_028290225.1 Devosia sp.
ATATTTCGTCCAAGACCGCGGTGACCGGGCAGGGCAACACCAGCGGCTACACCGCTGCCAAGGGTGCGCAACTGTCCCTGACTCGTGAATGGGCGGCATCGCTGCGCAATGACGGCATCCGCGTCAATGCGGTGATCCCGGCTGAGGTCATGACGCCAATGTATGCGGCGTGGCTACAATCCGCTGACGATCCCGAAGCCCGGCTCAAGGAGATCACGGATCGCATTCCACTGGGCAAGCGCATGACCACATCAGAGGAAATTGCCGATACGGTGGTGTTCCTGCTGTCGCCGCGGGCCAGCCACACGACGGGGCAGTGGCTGTTCGTCGATGGCGGTTATACCCACCTTGATCGGGCCTTGATGTAACAAGGACTTAGCCAAAATTAAGGGCGGATCCGAGTGGTCCGCCCCTTTGTTTGTTTAGTCGAGGTAACCCCGGGCTTGCAGGTGGGCGACCACTTCTTCGGCCAGGTCGTGCGGGTCCTTGGTGCCCCCTGCGAGCACCAGTTCGGGCGAAACCGGGGTCTCGTAGGGGCTGTCGATGCCGGTGAAATTCTTGATCATGCCGGCCCGCGCGCGGCCGTAAAGCCCTTTGGGGTCACGCTTTTCGGCCACCTCGAGTGAGGTGTCCACGAAGATCTCGATGAACTCGCCCGGCTCAAGCGCCTCGCGCGCCATGTCGCGTTCGGCTCGGAAGGGGGAGATGAAGGAGGCGAGGACGACGAGGCCGGCATCGACCATCAGCTTGGCTGCTTCGGCGACGCGGCGGATATTCTCGACGCGGTCGGCTTCGGTGAAGCCGAGGTCGCGGTTAAGGCCGTGCCGGACATTGTCACCGTCGAGCAGGTAAGTGTGCTTGCCCAGCGATGCGAGGCGCTTCTCGACGAGGTTGGCGATGGTCGATTTACCGGCCCCGGACAGGCCGGTGAACCACAGCACGACCGGCTTTTGCCCCTTGGCCGACGCCCGCAGTTCCTTTGTGACATCAAGGGCTTGCCAATGGATATTGGTGGCGCGCCGCAGGCCGAACTCGATCATCCCGGCGCCCACCGTGAGGTTGGATAACCGGTCGATAACGATGAAGCCGCCCATGGTTTTGTTGACCCCATAGGGCTCGAAGGCGATGGGTTCCTGGGTGGAGAGGTTGACCAGCCCCACTTCATTGAGTTCAAGGGTCTTGGCGGCTAACTTGCTGAAATTGTTGACGTCTACCTTGTGCTTGATCTCGGTGAAGCTGGCGCTGACGGTTCGCGTGCCGATCTTGATCCAATAGGAGCGGCCCGGATTGAGCTGCTCGTCGCTCATCCAGATCAGGTGGGCGGCGAATTGATCAGAGATTTCAGGGCGTTGGGCGGCCGCCGCCAGCACGTCGCCGCGCGAGATATCGACCTCGTCCTCAAGGGTCAGCGTCACCGCTGCCCCGGTAAAGGCCTGCTCCAGCTCGCCATCGGCGGTGACGATGGCCTTGACCCGCGAGGTGCGGCCGCTGCCGGCTACCACAATTTCGTCACCGAGATGAACGCTTCCTGAACAGATCGTGCCGGCAAAGCCGCGGAAGTTGAGGTTGGGGCGGTTGACCCACTGCACCGGCATGCGGAACGGAGCGGCAGAGGCAGCTGTACCCACCGGTACGCTTTCCAGATGTTCCACCAAGGTGGGCCCGCTGAACCAGCCCAGCCTGGCGCTGCGCTCCATCACATTGTCGCCGAACCGGGCCGACAGCGGGATCGCGACAATGGACTCAAAACTCAGGCCGCTGGCGAAGCTGGCATAGTCGGCGACGATAGCGTCGAACACCGACTGCGAATAGTCCACAAGGTCGATCTTGTTGACCGCCAGCACGATGTTGCGGATGCCAAGAAGCGAGGCGATGAAGGAGTGCCGGCGCGTTTGGGAAAGAACGCCCTTGCGCGCATCGATCAGGATAACGGCGAGATCGGCGGTGGACGCGCCAGTTGCCATGTTGCGGGTATATTGCTCGTGGCCGGGGGTGTCGGCGACGATGAACTTGCGCTTGTCGGTGGCAAAGAACCGGTAAGCGACATCGATGGTGATGCCCTGTTCGCGCTCGGCTTCCAGCCCGTCGACCAGCAGGGCGAGATCGATATCCTCGCCCACGGTGCCGTGCTTGCGCGAGTCGCGCTTGAGGCTGGCGAGCTGGTCCTCGAACAGCAGCTTGGCATCGTATAGCAGGCGGCCGATCAGGGTGGACTTGCCGTCGTCGACGCTGCCGCAGGTGAGGAAGCGGAGCAGGTCCTTTTCCTCGTGGCGCGTCAGGTATTCGGAGAAGTCGTCGTTCTGGGCTGCAATGGCGCTCATCAGAAATAACCCTCGCGCTTCTTTTTTTCCATTGAGCCGGATTCGTCATGATCGATCAGCCGGCCGGACCGCTCGGAGCTGCGGGCCACCAGCATTTCCTCGACAATCTCGGGCAAGCTGGCCGCCGATGACTCCATGGCCGCAGTGAGCGGATAACATCCCAGCGTGCGGAAGCGGACGCGCTTGAGCTCGGGACGCTCGCCGCTCGCCAGCGGCAGCCGCTCGTCATCCACCATGATCAACTGGCCGTCGCGGTGCACGACAGGTCGTTCGGCGGCGAAATACAGCGGCACGATCGGGATGTTTTCCTTGAGGATGTACTGCCAGATATCGAGCTCGGTCCAGTTGGACAGGGGGAACACCCGGATGGATTCACCCGGCTTGATCCGGGCGTTGTAGAGGTTCCAAAGCTCGGGGCGCTGGTTCTTGGGGTCCCAGCCATGGTTCTCGGTGCGGAACGAGAAGATGCGCTCCTTGGCGCGGCTTTTTTCTTCGTCGCGGCGGGCGCCGCCAAAGGCGGCATCGAACTTGTGCAGGGTCAGTGCCTGCTTGAGCGCATCGGTCTTCATCACGCCGGTATATTGCGATGAGCCATGGGTGAACGGGGTGACGCCCTGGCGCAGACCTTCCTGGTTGGTGTGAACGATCAGCTCCATCCCGGCGCGACGGGCCGCTTCGTCGCGGAAGCGGATCATTTCCTGGAACTTCCAGGTGGTATCCACATGCAGCAGCGGAAACGGCGGGGGGGAGGGGTAGAAGGCCTTCTGCGCCAGATGCAGCATGACCGACGAATCCTTGCCGATAGAATACAGCATCACCGGATTGCGGAATTCGGCCGCGACTTCGCGCATGATGTGGATGGACTCGTCTTCGAGCCGCTTGAGATGGGTCACTTTGAGATCAGGCAAGCGAAAGGCTCCAGGCACGGCCATGCAGCTCACGGATGAGCAGTGGCCAAGGCGGATTGGGCGACTAGGGACGGATCGCCAAAGGCGATAAAGGCGCAGTTGGCGAAATCGACATCGTGGGTCTGATTGCGCTTGTTGTACAGAAAGGGGCTGCCATCGGGGCAGGTGACGATGCCGCCCGCCGCCCGCAGCACGGCGTCGCCAGCAGCGGTGTCCCACTCCATGGTGCGCCCGAAGCGAGGATAGATATCGGCCTCGCCGGCCGCCAGCATGCAGAATTTGAGCGAGGAGCCTTTGCAGACCAGGGCGCCAATCTCATGGCGGGCCAGCCATTGCGCGGTTTCGGGCGTAGCATGCGAGCGACTGCCCACCACCACGGCCGGGCCCGGTGCGGCGCGCACCCGGATCGGGCGGCGATCCGCGAGGTTGAAATCAACCACATCGGCAACAACAGCCTGCCCGCCGCCCCCGGCGTAAAGCACGCCCAGCGCCGGCGCATACACCACGCCCATGACCGGCACACCCGCTTCGATCAAGGCGATGTTGACGGTGAACTCGCCATTGCGGGCGATGAATTCCTTGGTGCCATCGAGCGGATCCACCAGAAAAAAGCTTTCGCCCGTGCTGGGGATGCGACCGGCGGCGGCTTCTTCCTCGGCAACCACCGGGATGGAGGGGGCCAACAGCCTGAGGCCTGCCAGGATCACGGCTTCGGCGCGCTGGTCCGCTTCGGTGACGGGCGAGCCATCGGCCTTGCCGGCCACCGCAATGGGGCCATCCCCATAAACCGCCATGATCTCGCGCCCCGCCTGGAGGGCGAGATCGATCAGAGCTTCAAGGTCTGGTGCCGTCATAGGGGTGAACCGTCATGGATGAGCGGGGTTGGCCGCCCGACGCTGCAACGGTGACCCGCTCCATGCGCCTTGTGCCGCATCAAGCCCCGGGCACGGGCAGTGTCAAGCTGTCCACCCCTTGCGGGCGGGGCGTTTCGGGCCATCCCCGGGCAATGATATGCTGCGCTGCCGGAGCTTGAACACTGCCGGGCAACGTCGGAGCGCTCCTGACTGGCCGGTTGTACCTCTGGCGAGCCCCGATGATAGAAACTTCTCCCCAATGATGTTTTTTGCCGTTTCTGAGCGCAGTGAACCAGCGCTGCAACGCTCCTGCCCGCCAATCGGCGAAATGTTCTTGCCCGCACCGGCGCAAGGAGGTGGGTGGCTAGGCCTTCCCTCCGGGGAGCACGCCCAATCGTTGGCCGGCATAACGCTGCTGGAGCGGGCGCCACCACCATTGGTTGTCGAGATACCAACGCACGGTTTTTTCGAGCCCGGTTTCAAAGCTTTCCTCAGCCCGCCAGCCCAGTTCGGTCTGGAGCTTGCTGGCATCCACGCCATAGCGCGCGTCGTGGCCCGGGCGGTCCTCCACGAACCGGATCAACTGGTTGTGCGGTGCCCCTTGTGGGCGCAAGGCATCCAGCAGGGCGCAGATGCCCTCGACCACTTCGAGGTTCCGGCGCTCGTTGCGGGCGCCCACATTATAGGTCTGCCCGGGCCGGCCGCGTTCGGCGATCAGATCGAGGGCGCGGGCATGATCCTCCACATGCAGCCAATCGCGCACATGCTCACCACGGCCGTAAAGGGGCAGGGGACTGCCTTCCAGCGCCTTGAGGATGGTGAGTGGAACGAGTTTTTCGGGAAACTGGAACGGCCCATAATTGTTGGAGCAATTGGCCACCACCACCGGCAGGCCGTAGGTGCGGTGCCAGGCCCGGGCCAGATGATCGGCAGCGGCCTTGGACGCCGAATAAGGCGAGCTGGGATCATAGGGCGTGGTTTCGTCGAACAGGCCCTGTGCCCCCAGCGAGCCGTAAACCTCGTCGGTGGACACCTGGAGAAACCGGAACCGGGCTTGTTCGGGTTCCGCCAGTCCCGCCCAGAAAACGCGGGCCGCTTCCAGCAGCGCAAAACTGCCTACCACATTGGTGTGCAGGAATTCGGCGGCGCCATTGATGGAGCGATCCACATGCGTTTCGGCCGCCAGATGCATCACCCGCTCGGGCCGAAAGCGCTCGAAGGCCTGCGCCATCGCGGCTCCATCGGCGATATCGGCCTTGAGCAGCCGGTGGCGGGGGTGCTGTGCCACCGCTCGCAGCGAACCCAAGGTGCCGGCATAGGTGAGCTTGTCGATGTTGAGGACCTCATAGCCCTTGAGCAGCACCAGATGCCGCACCACGGCCGAGCCGATGAAGCCCGCTCCTCCCGTCACCAAAATGCGCATCAGCATGCTCCCCCCCGGCGGGGCGCCGGCCCGACGGGCTGGAGCCAAGCCCCGCCCGCTAAAACCCGATAGCTTGCATTTTAACTTAAATTGTCTCGAACGCGGCAGATCGGCGACAATCTCTGCGGTCCACTCTGGTGAACAACCAAACGCACCAGGGTTTCAACCAATGAGCACACGTTTTTCGGCATTGCTGGCTGGCCTCGCCATGGCAGCTGTTTGTTGCGCCACCGCCGGCAGCGCCACCGCCTTCGAGCGCAGCGCCCGACCAAGCGTGGCACCCGCCATGCAACTGGCGGCGGTAACGCCATTGTCCATGCAGTATTTCTGCGCCAGGCACAAAAACGAATGCGCCGGGGGCGGGCGTGGGGAAGTCGCCATGACGACCAGCCTGATGGCGGTGCTAGGGCAGGTGAACGGGCATGTGAACCGCGCCATTCGCCCGCGCCGGGACACCTCCGACACCTGGAGCCTCAACCCCAGCTCGGGCGACTGCGAGGATTATGTGCTGTCCAAGCGCAGTGCGCTGGTCCGCAAGGGCGTGCCCGCAGGAGCACTGCGCATTGCCTATACCCATACCCGCCGCGGCGAACCCCATGCGGTGCTGGTGGTGCGCACCAGCCAGGGCGACTTCGTGCTCGACAACCTCAACAACACCATCAAGACGCTGCGCCAATCCGGCTACAAGGTCCGCTCCATGTCTTCGGCCGATCCCACCCGCTGGAGCGCCAGCTAAAATCTTGCGGGCGCCCGCCATGGCGCCCCGGTTTACTGTCTTGGCAAGAAATAAACGCCTATGCGTGCATACCCGTAAGATACTATACGGGGCGCCGGTAAGTGGCTTGCGCCACGGCGGCGGCGCGCGCAGGTGATGCCGCGCCTAGCCCTAGGGACATTGGATCGCGGATGACGATAACCAGCCAGGCGGCGCCGGACGAAGGTTCCCCCATCGATCTGCGGGCCATTCTTGGGCTGCTGCGCCGCCAGGTGCGGCTGATCCTCGTCACCGCCTTGCTGGTGGCGGGGCTTGCGGCATTGGTGAGCCTGGCGCTCAAGCCGGTTTATACGGCGGCCGCCCTGGTGCTGGT
>JAQGKH010000138.1 GCA_028290225.1 Devosia sp.
GCCCCCTGGCTCCCCCTCCCTCGGCGAACTCCTCGCCCAGGGCAAGAACAACCTCCAGGCGCCCTGGCTCGGCCTCACCGGCTTTTTCACCATCGCCGGCATGATGACCCTCCTCGTTTTCATCGGCGAAGCCGTCCGCGACGCCTTCGACCCCCGCCGGACCTTGGCATGATGATTGTTGTGTGCACCGCAGGTCGCGAGCCCCAATCTCCACCCTCCCCCTTGAGGGGACGGCTGGGGTGGGGGCTCAGTCCCCTCCGCAAACTCGGCTTGTGTGCCAACCGCACGACCTCCTCCCCAGCGCTCCCCTCAAGGAGGAGGGAACCGCTCGCCCGAATATCGGGGCGAAAGCAAAGCAGACCATCCCTCTTGCCCCAATTTCGCGGCTCTTTGCCTTCCCTCCCCCTTGAGGGGAGGGATCGAGGGTGGGGGTCGCGCAATGGAACGCCACCGCTCCACCGCGCACCAACAGGCCTGCCCGCCAGTCACCGGAAGGCGGCACACTCATGACTCCCCTCCTCTCCGTCCGCGACCTCACCATCACCTTCGGCTCCACCCAGGCCGCGGGCAACATCGCTTTCGACATTGCTCCTGGCGAAACCCTGGCCCTCGTGGGCGAAAGTGGCTCGGGCAAATCCGTCACCGCCCTCTCCATCCTCAAGCTCCTGCCGCCTAGCGCCACCGTCTCCGGCCAAATCCTGCTCGGCGGCAAAAACCTCGTATCCGCGTCACCCTCCGAACTCCGGGCCGTGCGTGGCAACGACATTTCCATGATTTTCCAGGAGCCCATGAGCTCCCTCAACCCCGTGCACACGATCGAACGCCAGATCGGCGAAGTGCTCGCGATCCATCGCGGCCTGCGCCCCTCGGCCGCCCGCGCCCGCGCCATCGAACTGCTCGACCAGGTCGGCATCCCCGATCCCGCGAGCCGTCTGGCCTCCTATCCCCACCAGCTTTCGGGCGGCCAGCGCCAGCGCGTCATGATCGCCATGGCCCTCGCCAACGAGCCTGACCTGCTGATCGCGGACGAACCTACCACCGCCCTCGACGTCACTGTTCAGGCGCAGATCCTCGCCCTCCTCAAGCAGCTGCAGGCCCGGCTGGGCATGGCCATGCTGTTCATCACCCATGACCTCGGCATTGTCAGCCGCATTGCCGACCGCGTTTGCGTCATGCAATCGGGCGAGATCGTCGAAACCGGGCCGGTCAAGTCCGTCTTCACCGCCCCCCAGCACCCCTATACCCAGCGTCTCCTCGCTGCCGAGCCCAAGGGCGCCCCGCCGCCAGCCCGCCCCGATGCGCCGCTGGCCCTCGAAGCCCGGAATCTGCGGGTCTGGTTCCCGATCAAGCGCGGCCTCCTCCGCCGCACCGTCGGCCACATCAAGGCTGTCGACGGCGTCGATCTCGCCATCCGCGAGGGCGAAACTCTCGGCGTGGTGGGGGAAAGCGGTTCGGGAAAATCCACGCTGGGCTTCGCCCTTCTCCGCCTCATCGCCTCGCAAGGGCGCATCGTCGTCCTTGGCAACGAGGTCCACACCCGATCCTGGCGCGCCATGCGCCCGCTCCGGGCCGATATGCAGATCGTCTTCCAGGACCCGTTCGGCTCCCTCAGTCCCCGCCTGTCGGTGGATCGCATCATCGGCGAAGGCCTGGAAGTTCACTTCCCCAAACTCAGCGCGGCCGAACGCGACCGCCGCGTGGTGCAAGCGCTGGAAGAAGTGGGCCTCGCCCCCGCCACCCGCTTCCGCTATCCCCACGAATTCTCGGGCGGCCAGCGCCAGCGCATCGCCATTGCCCGCGCCATGGTGCTCGAGCCGCGTTTTCTGGTGCTCGATGAGCCCACCTCGGCGCTCGACGTTTCCATCCAGGCCCAGATCGTCGATCTGTTGCGGGACATCCAGAGCCGGCGTGGCCTCACCTATCTGTTCATCTCCCACGATCTCAAGGTCGTGCGCGCTCTCGCCAACACGCTCCTGGTGATGCGCAATGGCAAGGTGGTGGAAAGCGGACCCGCCGCCGCCATCTTCGCTGCGCCCCAGACCAACTATACCCGCGCCCTGATGGCAGCCGCCTTCGACATCGCCGCTCCCGACACGCGCGATGGTGATCCAGCGGCCTCTGTCAGCCCGTGAATAATCCGCTTAAAACTCGATCCCAGTGTTCTCCCCTGCCCGGAGCCAGCCGATGAAGTTTGCGCCCCTCCTTGTCACCGCCGTTGCGGCCCTTTTGGCCCTGGGTGCTCCCGCCATGGCGCAAACGCCCACTGGCGTCTGGAGCTCATCCTTCAAGATGGAAGGCGAGCCGAAATACCCCGAAGGCTTCCCCCATTTCGACTACGTCAACATCGATGCGCCCAAGGCCGGCACGGTGCGCCTCGGCGAGATGGGCGGCTTTGATACCTTCAATCCTATCCTGCCCAAGGGCGAGCCCGCCGGCGGCATTGGCCTCTTGTTCGAAACCCTGCTCACCCCATCGCTGGATGAGGTGAACGCTTACTATGGCCTCCTCGCCGAAAGCCTCAAGATCGCCGCCGATTACGGTTCGGTCACCTTCCGCATGAATCCGGCGGCGCGCTGGCATGACGGCCAGCCGGTCACCGCCGAGGACGTGGTCTGGTCATTCCAAAAGACGATCGAGCTCAGCCCCGACCGCACCCAATACTATGCCAATATCGAAAAGGCGGAAGTGACCGCCCCGGGCGAGGTGACCTTCACCTTCAACCAGACCGGCAATCGCGAACTGCCCCTGATCCTGGGTCAATTGCAGGTCTTCCCCCAGCATTGGTGGGAAGGTACCGACCCGGCTGGCAAGCCCCGCGACATCGCCCAGTCCACACTCGAGCCGCCGCTCGGCTCGGGTCCCTATCAACTCGCCAGCTTCGATCCCGGGCGCACCATCGCCTATACCCGTGTCGAGGATTACTGGGGCGCCAATCACCCCACCCAGATCGGCCAGAACAATTTCAACCAATACCGCATCGAGTACTTCCTCGATCTGACCGTGCAGTTCGAAGCCTTCAAGGGCGACCAGTTCGACTGGTGGAACGAGAACACCGCCCGCCGCTGGGCCACCGCCTATGATTTTCCCGCCGTTGCCGAAGGTCGGGTGATCCAGGAGCTGTTTCCACAGGACTATGCCGGTTCGGGCATCATGATCGGCTTCGTGCCCAATCTGCGCCGCGAGAAATTCCAGGACCAGCGCGTACGGCAAGCCCTCAACTACGCCTTCAATTTCGAGGAGTTGAGCAACACCCTGTTCTTTGGCCAATACGAACGCGTCGACAGCTACTTTTTCGGCCTGCCCTTCCGCTCCACCGGCCTGCCCGAGGGCGAGGAACTGGAGGTGCTCAACTCCGTGCGCGATCTCGTGCCCGCCAGCGTCTTCACCGAGCCCTACACCAATCCCGTTAGCGGCGACCCCACCAGGCTGCGCGCCAATCTGCGCACTGCCTTGGGCCTGCTCACCGAAGCCGGCTATCGTCTCGAGGGCAACCGTCTCGTGGATACCAATGGTCAGCAGCTGAGCTTTGAAATCCTGCTCAACGGCCCCACCATCGAGCCCGTCGCGTCCAACCTCGTCACCAATCTCGCCCAGATCGGCGTCGCCGTGTCCTTGCGCACCGTCGACAGCCCGCAATACATCAATCGCCTGCGCTCGTTCGATTATGACGTGATCTATGCCGGCTGGGCGCAGTCCTTCTCGCCCGGCAACGAGCAGCGCTTTTTCTTCGGCTCTTCAACCGCCAATGAGGAAGGCTCGCAGAACTATGCCGGCATTGCCGATCCCGGCATCGACGCGCTGATCGACCAGCTGGTGCTCGCCGATGATCGTGCCACCCAGGAAGCCATCACCAAGGCGCTCGACCGGGTGCTGCTGGCCCACCATTTCGTGGTCCCGTCCTATTCGCTGCGCACCTCGCGCATCGCGCGCTGGGACCGCTTCAGCCATCCCGCCACGCTGCCCGAATTCTCCAGCGGCTTTCCCACCATCTGGTGGTGGGACGAAGCCAAGGCCGCAAAAACCGGCGGCGCGCGCTAGGAAGCAAGGCTCCATCCCGAAAAGGGTGGGGCATCGCCCGAGCTTCCTGCCGGCCAAATACCGGCCACTGCAACGGCAGCCAGATCCCGCGGCTATGCCCCCCAGGCATCATCCACCCAGCGCCTAGGGCGAACGCCCCAGCAGTGACTGCTCTGAACATTGGCAATTGCCACCAGCCCGCTCCCACCCTCAATGTCACCCCGGCCGTGAGCCGGGGCCCATCCTGAGACCTCTCGGCAGGTCACGACAGAGGGCGGTGCCTCCAAAATCTCCACCGAAACCCGAAAACCGCAGTGGCCACCGCGCCCTCAGTAATCCTTCTCGTAATATACCCCGAGCGCCGACTCCCCGTTCTGCCCGGCTGCCCCGGTCACCTTGAGATCATCGGTCACATCCAGGTTGATCGTCACCCGGGTCTGCCCGCCCGCCCCTGCCTGCACGCCCAGATACACATTGTCCTGGATATAGGTGCCCGCCTGCACCGCGACATTGCCCTGGTCGTCCGTCACCACATCGAGATCATCGAGTCCCGCCGCGCCGCGCAGCGAATCCACCAGCCCACCACCGCCGCCGCCCACCAGTTCCGCTGCGGCACCGGCAAGACGGGCCAGCTGCAAGGGCGAAAGCTCGCCCATCGAGCGCTTGAAGATCAGTCGCGCCAGCACTTCATCCTGCGGCAGCACCGGATTGGACGTAAATGTCACCTCCACATCCGATACCCGGCCGGCAATGGTCACGAATACCGTGATGTCATCGCCTTGCGTGCTGGCAACGAAGTTGATCATCGGATCCAGGTCCCCGACCAGCGTCACTTCGCCACTTTCAAAGGTGATGCGCTGGCCCAACAGGCTCAATCGTCCCCGGTTGAGGGTGAACCCGCCCACCGGCTGGATATCGTTCAGCGGTCCGGTGAGGCGCACCGTTCCCCCCACTTCCGCGTCGAGCCCGCGGCCGCGCACGAAAATCTGGTTGGGTGCGCTGACATTGACATCCAGCACCACCCCGGCCGGCCGCGTCCGCGGCACCGGGGCGCCGCCCTGGCTCGTCACCTCAGCCCGCGCCAGTGTTTGCGCCACCGAACGGGGTGGCCGCACATGCTGCACATCCACCAGCGCCGCCCCGCCACCAAAGTTTTCGGGCACGGTAATATTGGCTTCCTCGACCAGCAGGTTGCCGCTCAGCAGGGGCGCCCCGGTCAGATTGCCGGTCAGCGCCAGATCGCCCGAGGCGGTAGCCACAAACAGATCGCCATCGGCATACCGGGCCGAGCGTAGCCCCAGCCGCAGATTGGCCGGGAACCCGCCGCCCAGCCCCACCGAGCCCGAGGCTGACACCGTGCCGCCGGTCGCCAGCTGCGCCCCAAGGCTGTTGATCCGCATTTCCGTGCCGGAAAGCTCGGCTGAGCCGGTGATCCCCACCAGCCGCAGATTGAGTTCGGGGTCGATATAGCCGGCATTGCTCGTGGAAACCGTGCCGCCAAATTGCGGTGCGGCGAGGCTCCCGCTGACCCGCGCGTCCAGCTGCACCGTGCCGCTCAACTGCCCGCCCCGGTCGGCCACGAACATATTGGCCAATGCCAGCGGCGCCCCGCCCTGCAGCCGCACATCGAGCCCACCGCCTGTCAAAGGCACCGTGCCCGCGCCGGCAACCGTCAGCCCGCCCGCGCCATTGGCCTGCAGCGAATTGAGCCGCACCACGCCATCGGCAAAGCTGCCCTCGGCATTCACGGCCAGCGGCGTCACGCCGTAATCAGTGATTGCCGCGGCATCGATTCCGGTGCCGCGCGCGGTGAACCGCACCTGCGGATCGCTCCCGCTGCCCCCGATCTGCGCCTGCCCGTCCAGCGTTCCCGCCAGCCCCAATTCGGGCATCACCGCATTGGCGATCGACAGCGGCAAGGCGCGCACATCCAGCGCAATGTCGAGCACCTCGCCCGCCGAACCGGTGGCGGTGATCGAACCCGATCCCACATCGAACCGCACCGCCTGCAGCGTCACGTTCGAGCCGCTCACCTGCAATACGGTAGGTTGCGCCAGGCGCGCCGCAAGTTCGCCCTGCGCCAGTTCAGCCCGGTCCAGCGCCAGCCGATAGCCCCCTTCAACTGGCGCCAGGGAACCCGCAACATCCAGATCGGTGCCAGTCGCCAGTCGCGCCTGCGCATCGAACGCCGTAGTGTCGCCGGTCTGGCTTGCTGTGGCGCTCAGCGTTTGCACAACAACCCCGGCCGCCGCCACGGTGCTGGCATTGACTGTGCCCTCGATGGCCGGCACCCCGAACAGATCGCCGATCTGAGCCTGGAAATCGGCCGCGCCAACCTGGATATCGTTGACCCGCAAGCCGGCAACATCGCCCTTGATCGTGACATTCTGCTTGCCATCCACCCCGGCCAGATCGGCCCGGGCATTGACCGAGCCACGCGCTTCCACCAGCGCCAGCGCCGCCGCACTCGATATATCGGAGGCCGCTACCACCAGTTCGCCATCAATCAGGCCACTGGCCGCCTGGCGCACCAACCCGCCACCGATCTCCGCCCCCACGGTCTGGAAGGCAATATTCTGCAGCGCCTGTGTGTCGGCATTCACATCCACATCGGCGCCCAGCGTCGAGCGATGCCCATCCACAAAGGCCGAGCCGGTCACCGCGCCGGAAAGCCGCGCTTCGCGATACTGCCCGGCAAAGCCCACCGCGGCATCGCGCAGGGGACGACCCGCCAGCGTGCCGCTCGCCACATCGGCATCCAGCTCAAGCGCGATGACGCCTTCGGCGCCCTTGGCGGTGCCGACCACCTTGAGCCCCCCGCTCGCCTCGGGCGACAACAGCGCCAGGTCGGCAAGATCGAGATTAAAGGTGAAGTCGGCTGCCGTGGAGGAAAATGTGCCATCGGCCAGAATTTGCAGTTGCTGGTTGGCAATGCGGAAATCATCGGCCGTCAGCCCCGCCTCGGTGCGGGCAACCAGCCCTGATAGCGCCACTTCGCCCCGCAGCAAGCCGTCGGCAATGGGGTCATCGATGCTCAGATTGCGTCCGGTGCCGTCGAACTGCAGGGTGAACACCCCCGTCACCGGCAGCACGCTGCCGGTAGCCCGCAAACTCAGCCCGCCATCCAGATCGCGTCCGGCCAGGCCCGAAAACGGCGCAATGCTGGCGGTCTCAACTGCGATGTCGCCGGTGAAATCCACCCCCGAGAACTGCCCGGAAAGCGCCGCCGTCAGCGCCTCCCCCACCACGCGCAGTTCGGCCAGCTGCACCGGCTGGCCCGCGTTCCACAAGCCGGCAATGCCGACCCCGATGCCATCGCCCAGTGCCGCTTCCACTTCGGGTGAGGCTTCAATACCGCCAAGCGTGCCGTCGCCGTTAAAGGTCAGCCGCCGTGTTGCCGGGTCCGACAGATTGGCGGCCACGCCGCCCAGGTTGAACGCCAGCGTTTGTGCCGCAAAGCCTTGTGTATTGTAGCCGCTCACCGCGAACCGCGACGTCCAGTCCTCGCTGTCGCCAACCCCGAAATCCACCGCCAGCTCGGCCGATTGCACCGTGGTGGCCGCGCCCGGCACCGGCAAGGTGACCGGGCTCCCATTGGGGTCGGCGATGGTGGCGCGCAGCGTCAGCTGCCGCAGGAAATTGTCCGGGGTGGTTTCCGCCGCCGCTTCCAGCGCCAGCTGCCCGCCACTCAGCCGCAGGCCGCTGATGCGCAGCCCGCCTGCCGAGCGCACCAGCGCATCGGCGGAAAGAGCCGATTCCGCGCCAAAGAACGCGCGGTATGGCTCGGCGACGAGCGTGGCCAGTGGCCCGCGCACATCCAGGTCGATATTGGAGCCTTCCCCGGTCTGGGTCACCTGCGCGCCGCCAGACAGCGCGGTTTGCCCATTGGCCGCCAAGGTCAGCTGCGTTTGCAGCCCCGCGACCGGTCCCGAGCCCGTCAGCCGCAATTCCACCGCCGGTCGCCCTTCGATGCGCAGCAGGTTGGCGAGAACGCCGTTTTCCGGCTCCACCAGCGCCAGCGCCAGCTCGATGCTGTTCGCCTCGCTGCTATAGGCGACATCGAGGTCCAGCTTACCGCCCGGCCCGTCGAGCCGCACGATATCGAGCTGTGCATCAAGATTGCCGTCATCGAGCGTAAACCCGCCGGCCAGCGAAATTTCGGATGCGAGGCCAAACACACCAGCGCCAAAACTCACCCGCGGAACCGCCAGCTCCTCGATGGTGATGGCCACGGGAAAATCGGGTAAGGTGAACGGCACCGCCTCTGGTGGGGGCAGGTCCAGCTGGTCGTTCGGGATGGCGTTGCGCAGATATTCAATGGAATCCGCCGCCAGCGAGCGCACTTCCAGCCGACCCAGCAGCAACGCGCCCTGGTTCCAGTTCAGCCGCGCATTGTTGACCCGCAGCCACACCCCTTCGCCATCGGCAATGGTGATCTCGCGGATCACCACATTGGAGCCGAGCGCCCCCTCGATATTGGAAATGCGGATCTGCCGCTCAGGCGTCGACAGCCGGTCCTGCACGAAATTGGTGAGGAAGTTCTTCTGCTCCTCCTCCGCCGCGTCCTGCGCCATGGACAAGGCGGTAGCGCCGAACACCAGCGTCAGCACCAGCAGGAGGAGGGCCGCGAACCGCCGCCGGAAAAACGGGAGGGAAGCCATCAAAAGCTTTGTCCTATGCCGACATAAAGGGCGTAGTCGGGATCCTGGTCGCGCT
>JAQGKH010000151.1 GCA_028290225.1 Devosia sp.
AGGTGTAGCTGCCATCGGACTTGACCAGCGCCCGATCAACATCGTCGCCCCAATCGGTGGCGCGGAACAGGGTTTGCTCGCGGTCTTCCCAATCCTCGGGCGTCTTGCCCTTGGGGGGCTCAAGGCGGCCCTGATAAACCATGCCCTTGTCGCGCAGCCATTGGAGGGTAGCCTCGATATCACCCCGCTGCCCGTGCAGCGTCTTTTCCGAGAAAAACACGTCGTGATGGATGTTGAGCTTGGCCAGGTCCGACTGGATCAGCTCCAGCATGGCGACAAGGACGCGCTCCTTGACCAGGGCCAGGGCTTCGGCTTCGGGCATGTCGAGCAGCTTGGGGCCGAACTCGGCGGCCAGAGCCTGGCCGACCGGGATGAGGTAATCGCCGGGATAAAAGCCCGGCGGGATCTCGACCGTTTCGCCCAGCGCCTCGCGGTAGCGCAGCAGGGTGGAGCGGGCGAGCGTGTTGATCTGGCTGCCGGCGTCGTTGATGTAGTATTCGCGGGTGACCTCAAAGCCGGAATAGGCCATGAGCGAGGCCAGGGTGTCGCCGAACACGGCGCCGCGCGTGTGGCCGACATGCATGGGACCAGTGGGGTTGGCCGAGACATATTCGATGTTGACCTTTTCCCCCTGCCCCTGGGTCGAGCGGCCGTAGTCGGCGCCCAGCGCGGCGACCGAGCGCAGGACCTTGAACCAGATGGCGGGGGCCAGGCGAAAATTGATGAAGCCGGGGCCAGCGACGTCCACGGCATTGACGTCGGCATCGGCGCGGAAATGGTCGGCCAGAGCATTGGCGACGTCGCGCGGATTCTTGCCCAGGGGCTTGGCGACGATCATGGCGGCGTTGGTGGACAGATCGCCA
Organism: Devosia sp.; assembly: GCA_028290225.1. Classification (GTDB taxonomy): domain Bacteria; phylum Pseudomonadota; class Alphaproteobacteria; order Rhizobiales; family Devosiaceae; genus Devosia. Next base: position 864 of record JAQGKH010000151.1, read on the forward strand.
TGGGCCGGGTCGCGCGGGGGCTCGACGACGATGCGCGCCAACAGCTCGGGCGCAAGATCGGGATAAAGCGAAGCCAAAGCATCGGCCACACGTGCGGCAAAGAGCGCGAAAACGTCCATGGTTCAACCTGACAGGGAAAGTGGCGCCGGGTTAACGGAATTCCGGGCGAGCGTCAAACAGGCGGGCATATTCGTCGAGCGCATAGGGGTCGGTCATACCAGCGATGAAGTCCGCGATGATGCGGGCGAGGTCGGCCTCGGTGGTAGCGGCGGCGGCGAGCGCGCCCCAGCGACCGGGCAGATCGCGCGTTGCGAGATAATGATCAAACAGCGCCGCGACCACCTCCTGGCTTTGACGCACCGGCGCCATGACGCTGGGGTGGCGATAAACATTTTCGAACAGGAATTGCTTGAGGGCCTGCACTTGGGCAGCGAGGGGCTGGGAGAAAGCCACGAGGGTGGCGCCGGCCTGCCGAACGTCTTCAACTGTGTGGACGCATGCCGCCTCGATGTTGGCCTGCGAAGCGCTGATCACGTCCTCGATGGAGCGAGTGATCAGGCGGCGCTGCACTTCGTGGGCCCGGCGCTTGTCATCAACCTGGGGATAGCAGGCACGCACTTCGCGGATCATCGGCCCGACCAGCGGAACGGGCTCCAGTGCATCGAGGGTGAGGAGACCGGCGCGCAGGGCGTCGTCGATGTCGTGGGCGTTATAAGCGATATCGTCGGCAACCGCAGCGGCCTGGGCTTCGAGGGAAGCGAAGGTGGAAAGGCGCAGATCGGCGCTGGCGGGGAGCTCGTCGATCCCGCCGGGCAGGCCTTCGAGCGCGTATTTGCCGAAAGGCGAGCCATCGGCATTGGTCAGGGGCCCATTGTGCTTGAGGATGCCTTCGAGGGTTTCCCAGGTGAGATTGAGCCCGTCATGCTCGGCATAGCGGTTTTCGAGCCGGGTGACGACGCGCAGGGCCTGGATGTTGTGATCGAACCCACCCCAGGGCTGCATCTTGCCCTGCAGCACCCGCTCGCCGGCATGGCCGAACGGGGTGTGGCCCAGATCATGGGAGAGGGCAACTGCTTCGGCCAGGTCTTCATCGAGCCGCAGGGCACGGGCAATGGAGCGCGCCATCTGACTGACTTCGAGCGTGTGGGTCAGGCGGTTGCGGAAGTGGCGGCCTTCGTGATGGAGGAACACCTGCGTCTTGTGCTGCAGGCGCCGGAAGGCCGTGGAATGAATGATGCGGTCGCGGTCGCGCTGGAATTCGGAGCGGGTGGGACTGGGCCCGGTGCCGTAAAGACGGCCGAGCGATTGTTGCGGCTTGGAAGCGTAAGGCGCGGTTTCGCTCATCGGTGATCGGAGGGCTCTTTCCAACGGGGCCAGGAGTTCCTATTTTAGCGCAACCGTTATGTCCCTCATAAAACGGCATGGAAGCGCAAATGTCTGCAATCGCCCTTGCTCCAGAAGTCGTGCTCACCGATCGGGCCGCCAAACGCGTGTCGCGTATTCTCTCCAAGGAGCCGGCAGGCACGGTGCTGCGCATTTCGGTGGCGGGTGGCGGGTGCTCGGGATTCCAATACGAATACAACCTCGTGCAGGAAAAGCCGGCCAATGACGACGTGGTGCTGCAAAAAGGCGACGCCGTGGTGCTGATCGATGCGATGAGCCTCGAGTTCATGGGCGGGGCGGAGATCGACTTTGTCGACGACCTGATCGGGCAATCGTTCCAGATCCGCAATCCCAATGCCGTTGCTTCATGCGGCTGCGGCACGAGCTTTGCTGTTTAAGCACTTGCGATTCAGCTGATTTAGCGGTGATCGTTCTCCCGCCGAGGGAGAATCGAATTGCCACTAGCCGAACGCCTGGACGCCACGATCGAGCGCGCCATCAAAGACGGACGCATTGTTGGCGCCGTGGTGATTGTCAAGGAACGCGGCCAGACCATCTACGAACAAGCGCTGGGCCTGGCCGATCGGGAGGCCGAACGGCCGATGACGGTGGACACGATTTTCCGGCTGTCGTCGCTGACCAAGCCGATCGTGGCGACGGCGGCGCTGGCGCTGGTGGATGCGGGCCTGCTGGCGCTGGACGAGCCGGTGAGCCGCTATCTTCCGTATTTCCGGCCGAGGCTCGCCAGCGGCGAGATGGCACCCATCACCATCCGGCACCTGCTGACCCATACATCGGGACTGGGCGGGGAATATCTGCCGTCCGAGGCCGATCTGCTGGAGCCGCGCTTCCAGGCGGTCGGCGGCAATCGCTGGCACTTGTCGCTGGACGAGAACATGGAACTGCTGGCCCGCCTGCCGCTGCCATTCATGCCGGGGACGGGCTGGGCCTATGGGCAATCCACCGACCTGCTGGGCGCAGCCGCGGCCCGGGTGGCCGGGGCAACGCTGGGCGACGTGGTGCAGCGCCATGTGACGGGCCCGCTCGGCATGGTGGATACGGCATTCCATGTCACCGAGCCCGCGCGCTTGGCGGCGGCTTATGGCGACAATGAAGAGCATGGCCAGGCACCGGTGCTGATGGGCGATCCCCATAGCGTCCCCAACGCCTTCGGGGGGCGGACGCGGTTTTCACCGGGGCGCATCTTTGATTCGAGGGCGTATCATTCGGGCGGCGGCGGCATGGCCGGGACCGCTCCGGACTTCATGACGCTGCTGGAGGCACTGCGGACGGGGGGCAGCGGCGTGCTGCAGCCCGACACCACGGCGGCGGGCCTGGGCAACCAGACGCCACAACTGGAGCATGCCAGCGGGCCGGGGTGGCAGTTCGGGCATTTCGGCGCGTATCTGGCCGATCCGATCGCCGCCGACAGTCCGGCGGCCGTGGGCACGATGCGGTGGGGCGGCATTTATGGGCATTCATGGTTCATCGATCCGGCGGCGGGGGTGTCGGTGGTGGCGATGACCAATACGGGGCTCGAGGGCAGCGACGGCATTTTCCCGCTCGATATCCGCGATGCAATTTACTGGCCGACCTGACGGTTGCGGCAGCCGGCGTTGCAGACTAGCTTCGCGCCCGGCAAGGAGCGGAGCAGCGCATGCGTATAGCCACCTGGAACATCAATGGCATCAAGGCGCGGCTGGAGCTGCTGCTGCAGTGGCTGGAGCAGGAAAAGCCCGACATTGTCTGCCTGCAGGAAATCAAGAGCGTCGACGAGGCGTTTCCCCGCGCCGAGATCGAGGCGCTTGGCTACAATGTCGAAACGCATGGGCAGAAAAGCTGGAATGGCGTCGCCATCCTGTCGCTGCTGCCGTTTGACGAGGTGCATCGCGGGTTGCCCGGCGATGACTCGGATGAGCAGGCGCGCCTGATCGAAGGCGTATTTTCGGTGCCCACCGGCGCGGTGCGGGTATGCAATATCTACCTGCCGAACGGCAATCCGGTGGATAGCGAGAAATTTCCCTACAAGCTACGCTGGATGGAGCGGCTGACCGCTTTTGCCGAAGGGCGGCTGAAGCTGGAGGAGCCATTCATCCTGCTCGGCGACTTCAACCTCATTCCCGAGCCCATCGATGCACATCACCCGGAGGGATGGTGGGGCGATGCGCTGTTTCGGCCCGAAAGCCTCGAGCGCTTTCGCACGCTGATGCATCTGGGCTTCACCGATGCGCTGCGGGCGATCACCTCGGAGGCGGCATACACCTTCTGGGATTTCCAGGCCGGCGCCTGGCGGCGCAACCACGGCATCCGCATCGACCACCTGCTGCTGTCGCCGCAGGCAGCCGACCGGCTGGACGATGTGGTGGTGCACAAGGATGTGCGCGGCCGGGACAAGCCGAGCGACCATGTGCCCGTGGAAGGCTGGTTCAGCTTCTAGGGCCGCTCAGAACGAGGCGAATTGCGGGGCGACGCTGGCGGCCAGTGAAACGGCTTCGGTGCGCTGCTCGGGCGTTGCCATGGACATGGCGCCGTTGAGCAGATCGGTCACCCAGGGCTCGTCGGCGGTGCCGGCGACACGCCCCTGGGCGATGAAAAGCCACATCAGGCCTTCCACCTGCTGACCCGCGAGTCCATCGACGCCGTTGAACAACAAATCCCCGAGATGCGCCTGGGCTGCGCCATGGCCCTTGCGGGCGGCCAGCGAGAACCAACGCGCGCTTTGCAGGGGGTTCAGGCCCAGTTCATCTTCGTCCAGATACAAAAGACCGACGCGATATTGCGCATCCGCATCGCCAAAATAGGTAGCGGCATGGAGCAACAAGGCATGGGAGCGGTTCGAATCGGCCTGGATGCCCGCACCCGGAAGACCGTCGCGATAATAATCGCCGACCTTCACGAAGGACTGCGCGACAATATCGGATTCCACGCCCTTGGGCGCCGCATCGGCATGTTGGTTGGCGATCTGGGCGAAATAGCCGAAGGCCTTTACCGGGTCCTTGACGACGCCCTCGCCGTTTTCATACATCGTGCCCAGCTGCCACATGGCCATGGGCTGGCCGGCCTCGGCCGCGTCTTCGAGCGCCGCGACCAGGTCCTCGCCCGACACGCCGCCCCCTGCCCCGTCGAGCATATTGGCCATATCCAGCGCGGCATCGACCGCGGTCTGCGCATGCGCCGGTGCCGCCATCGCGAAAGCGAAGAAGGCCGCCATTGCCACGGAGATCAGGGAATGTTCCCCCATGATCCGCATCTTACTCCTTTTGCCCACCCCGCGGTGAGCGACATCGAACCATGATCCGAAAAAGCGGACCCATCCCCGCATGCCGAGCGGCTCGGATACCAGGACCCGGACGGCTCAACCTTCATGCCTGCTATGGCGTGCTCTTTAGCCAAACATTGTGGCGGGAAATGTCGCTAAATCGTTGCGCGACGATGTTAAAGTGGGATTCAACTCTCCTGTTGCTCAATAAACACAGAGCAATCGCGCGCCGGATGCTTGGCACCCAAGAAGATAGCAATTTAAAGGCTTAAGGGGCAGCGGCGCAGAGATTGATTCACCCGGTTCGGCGGGGTGGCAGCGAGGGCTGCGGATGGCAGGACACCGCTGGCCCTTACAGCCAGCGTTGCCCGCGCATCCACCAGACGATACCGAGCGCGAGGAGCAGCAGCAGCACGCAAACGCTCCAAAAGGCGTGCGCACTTTCGGCAAAGGGAATGCCCGCGACATTCATGCCAAGCACGCCGGTCAACAGCGTCAGCGGCATGAACACCACCGTCACTGCGGCCAGGATCAGCATGGTGCGGTTCATCTGTTCGGCGCGATTATCGGTGATCTGTTCATGCACCAGCACGGCGCGTTCCGAGAGCGCCATGAGTTCGTCGCCGATGCGGGCGGAACGGGCGGAGGCTTCGCGCAGGCGCAGCCGGTCCTTGGCGGTGAAGAACGAGAGGTCTTCGATCTCGAGCGTGTTGAGCACATCGCGCTGCGGCCAGATCAGGCGGCGAAAGCCGATCAGGGTGCGGCGCAAATGGGCCAGCCGGGTGCGCGCCTTGGAAACATCCTCGGCGATCAGGGACTCCTCGATCTCGTCGAGCCGATCGGTCAGGCGCTCCACCAGCGGCTCCAGCCGGTCGGCGGCGCGCAGGCCAAGCCGCGCGATGAGATCGGCGGGGCTGACGGGCGCATGATGGGAGGCCTCCCACTTGGAGAGCCCGAGAAAATCGATGATGTTGAGCTCGGAGGCGATGATCACCCGGCCGCGCTCGATCCAAAGGGACAAAAGCTGACGCCCGACATCGTCGGGCTCGGCGCCAGGGCGCGCGACGCGCAGAACGACGATGGCCTTGTCGTCCAGAACGGTGCAGCGGGTGCGCGGGCTCGGGACGCTCAGCAAATCGGCGTTGAAGGCGCCAAGCTCGGCGTTGAGCCAAGCCTTGAACTCGGGCGACTTGCTGTTGCCCGAGATCAGCTTGAAGCCGCGCGTGGGCACGATGGGGGTATCACCATCGGGCGCGTGCCGGGTTACCCCGCCCTTGCCGTCGAACACCAGGACAGTGCCCACGCCAACCAGGCCATTCTGGATGGCGCGCGCCGGCGGCTCGTGCGGGATATCTTCCACCGCCGGTCAGCTGAGACGCTGCAGCGCATCGCCGATGCGGCTGCGGCGCTCGGCAGCGGCCTGGCGGCGGGCTTTTTGTTCGTCGATCACCTCTTCAGGCGCCTTGGCAACGAACTGCTCATTGCCCAGCTTCTTGTCGATCTGGCTGACTTCGGCATCAAGCTTGCCGATCTCCTTTTGCAGGCGGGCCTTTTCGGTCGGGATGTCGATGAACTCAGCCAGGGGCAATGCCCAGGTGGCTTCGCCCACGACGAACTGCGCCGATTCGGGTGGTACGCTGACTTGCGGGGTGATCGCTTCCAGCCGCGCCAGGCGGGTGATGAGGCTGGTGCCGGCGACGAGGCGGCGAAGCGTGGTTTCCCCCGCCCCGATGGCGGCCAGCTGCAGCTTGGCGCTGGCGGGCACGTTCATTTCGCTGCGCACCGAGCGAATATTGGTGATCACCTCGATCAGCCAGCTCAGTTCGGCATCGGCTTCGGCATCCTCAAGGCCATCGAGCTCGGGCCAGGCCGAAAGGATCAGCAGGTTTTCGCGCGCGGGGCCAAAGGCACCGGTTTCCGCCCACAGCTCTTCGGTCACGAAAGGCATGAAGGGGTGCAGCATCTTGAGGATCTGGTCGAGCGCCCAGGCTGCGGTGGCGCGGGTTTCGGCCTTGGCACCCTCATCGGGACCCATGAACACGGGCTTGGCGAACTCCACATACCAGTCGCAGAACGTGCCCCAAACGAAGTCATAGGCCGAGTTGGCGGCTTCGTTGAACTTGTAGTCCTCGATGCCGCGGCGCACCGAAGCGACGGCGCGGGCGGTCGAGCCGACGATCCAGCGATTGAGCGGGAGCGTGTTGGCCTTGGGATCGTAGCCTTCGACGCGCCGGCATTCGTTCATTTCCAGGAAGCGCGCGGCGTTCCAAAGCTTGGTGACGAAGTTGCGGTAGCCCTCGACGCGGTTGATCGAGAGCCGAATGTCGCGGCCCTGCGCGGCCATCGCAGCGAGGGTGAAGCGGGTGGCGTCGGCGCCGTACTGGTCGATGAGCTGCAGGGGGTCGATGACATTGCCCTTGGTCTTGCTCATCTTCTGGCCCTTTTCGTCGCGGACCAGAGCGTGCATGTAGACGGTGTGGAAGGGCTCTTCCTCAAGGAATTCCAGGCCCATCATCATCATGCGGGCAACCCAGAAGAAGATGATGTCAAAGCCGGTGACCAGCACATCGGTGGGGTAATAGCGGCGCAGTTCGGCGGTGTCATCGGGCCAGCCCAAGGTCGAGAACGGCCAAAGGGCGGAGGAGAACCAGGTGTCGAGGACGTCCTCGTCGCGCCTGATGGTGGTTGGCTTCATGTAGTGGGCGTCGGCCTGCGCCTGGGCTTCTGCTTGTGTTTGGGCAACAAAGGCGTGGTTGTCCGGGCCGTACCAGGCCGGAATCTGGTGGCCCCACCAGAGCTGGCGCGAGATGCACCAGGGCTTGATGTTTTCGAGCCAGGCAAAATAGGTGTTCTGGTACTGCTCGGGCACGAATTTGGTGCGGCCCTCGCGCACGGCGGCGAGGGCCGGCTGGGCGAGAATGTCGGCCTTGACCCACCACTGGTCCGTCAGGAACGGTTCGATGACGACGAGCTTACTCTTCTCGTCATGGGGCACCATGATCTTCTTGTCTTCGATATGGTCGAGGCCGCGGCTGGGGTTTTCCTCGGCGAGCGCGGCAAGGTCGGCGACGATGCGCTTGCGGGCTTCGAAGCGATCAAGGCCGCGATAAGCGGCGGGGACGAAATCGGCATCGATGACGGCGCCGCGCGTGGTGAAGACGTTGATCTGCTCGAGCCCGTTGCGAACACCAACCTCGAAGTCATTGAAATCATGGGCCGGCGTGATCTTGACGGCGCCGGTGCCGAGCGTGGGGTCGGCATATTCATCGGCAACGATGGGGATGCGGCGGCCGACCAGCGGCAAGTCCGCGAATTTGCCGACAAGGCCGGCATAGCGCGGGTCCTCCGGGTGCACGGCAATGCCGCTATCACCCAGCATGGTTTCGGGGCGGGTGGTGGCAACGATGATGTAGTCGCGGGTTTCCCACTCGGTGGGCTTGCCCTCCTCGTCATGGGCGATGGGGAACTGGTAGGTAAAGCCATCGGCCAAGGGATAGCGCAGATGCCACATATGGCCCTTGATCTCGATGTTCTCGACTTCGAGATCGGAGATCGCCGTTTCAAGGCCCGGATGCCAGTTGACGAGCCGCTTGGCGCGGTAGATCAGGCCGCGCTTGTGCAGTTCGACGAACACCTTGGTCACGGCGCGAACCATCTGGTCGTCGGGACTGCCGGTATCGCCCATGGTGAAGCGTTCGCGGCTGAAATCGGCCGAAGCACCGAGGCGCTTAAGCTGGTTCATGATGGTGCCGCCCGATTCGGCCTTCC
>JAQGKH010000189.1 GCA_028290225.1 Devosia sp.
GGTGCCATGATCCGTTCCGTCGCCACCTACTCGTTTTGGTATTTTAGCTATCCGCTCCCGGCGGAGGCTACCGCGCGCTTGAACTGATCCCCAGGATCCATTCAGACCCGAAGCCAGCCGCCCCCCAAGAGGCGGCTTTTTTGTTGGCCGCCTCCTTCACACCGAGGAACCAGCCAAGTGCTCAAATCCACCGACGATCTGCGCATCACCGCCATCACCGAGATCGCAACGCCCATCGAGGTCATGCGCCAGCATCCCCGCACTGACGCGGCAACCCGCACCGTGCTGAGCGCCCGCCACGAGTTCGGCAATATCCTTTCTGGCAAGGACGACCGCCTTGCCGTTATCGTGGGTCCCTGCTCGATCCACGATCCCCTTGCAGCAATGGACTATGCCCGTCGTCTCGTGGCGCTCCGCGACACATTGGGTGATCGCTTGCAGCTGATCATGCGCGTTTACTTCGAAAAGCCGCGCACCACGGTAGGCTGGAAGGGGCTGATCAACGACCCAAACTTGGATGGCTCCTTCGACATCGACTCAGGCCTGCGTACCGCCCGCAGCTTGCTGCTCGAGATCAACAATCTCGGCCTGCCGGCGGCCTGCGAGTTCCTCGACATGACCACCCCGCAATACATTGCCGACCTCGTCTCCTGGGCGGCCATTGGGGCACGCACCACCGAATCGCAGATCCATCGCGAGCTCGCCTCCGGCCTCTCCTGCCCCGTCGGCTTCAAGAACGGCACCGATGGCAACACCAGGATCGCGTTCGATGCCGTCAGTTCCGCGCGCCAGCCGCACCACTTCCTCGCCGTCACAAAATCAGGCCGCTCGGCCATCGCTACGACCACGGGCAATCCCGACTGCCACATCATCCTGCGGGGCGGCAAAGCGCCCAACTATAATGCGGCAAGTGTCGCGCAGGCAGCTGAACAGGCCGAAAAGTCCGGCCTGCCGGCCGCGATCATGATCGACGCGAGCCACGCCAACTCGTCCAAGAAGCCGGAAAACCAGCCCCTGGTGATTCGTGACGTGGCCGGTCAGGTCGCCGGTGGCGATCGCCGCATCATCGGGGTCATGCTGGAATCCAATATCGTTGCCGGCCGCCAGGATCTCGTTCCCGGACAGGATCTGGTTTACGGCCAGTCCATCACCGATGGCTGCATCGACTGGCCCACGACCGTCGAAACGCTCGCCGAACTGGCGCAGTCCGTTGCCAGGCGCCGCCAAGGCACCAGCCAGCAGGTGGCTTGATCAACTCTGGTCCGCCTGCCTCGATCCCTTCTTGCGGGAAGGGATCGGTCGCAGCCCGAGCAGATGAGCGCCCCGTTCTGAGCCCTTGACCCCTTGGGTCCCTTCCTGTCTTCTGCGCCCCATGGCCAGTTCGCAACTCACCTCCATCCCCAACCTCATCACCATCGCCCGCATTTTCGCGATTGTTCCTATTGCCTGGTTGGTGATGACAGGCGATGTCGGCATGCGCACCGTGGCGCTGGTGCTGTTCATCGTTGCTGCGGCGAGCGACTGGGTAGACGGCTATCTCGCTCGCAAATGGCAGCAGGTGTCGCCGCTTGGCCGCATGCTCGACCCCATTGCGGACAAGATGCTGGTCGGCATCATGATTGCCGTTCTCGCCTGGGATGGCAGCTTTTCGGCCTTGGACATGATCCCCGTGATCGCCATTCTGTTTCGTGAGTTCTTCATTTCCGGCCTGCGCGAGTTTCTGGGCAACGCCAAGGTGGTGCTCCATGTCAGCCAGCTCGCCAAGTGGAAGACCACCATCCAACTCGTTGCCCTGACCTTGGTGCTGCTTGAGCGCGTCGTGCCCGAGCTCGGGCTGGTCAGTGACATCCTGCTCTGGCTCGCCGGCATCCTGACCCTTTGGACAGGCCTGCAATATTTCCGCGCCAGCTGGCCCCATCTTTCGAGCCAGACCACATGAAGATTTTGTACTTCGCCTGGTTGCGCGAACGCCTCAACCGCAGTGAGGAAGAGGTCACTCTTCCCCCCGAGGTCCAGACGGCAGGCGACCTCCTGGCGTGGCTCGCCACGCGCGATGAAGCCCTGGCGCTCGCGCTCGAAAAGCCGGCGCAGTTCAAGGTGTCGCGTGACGCCCGCATCATCGGGCCCGAGGCTTCCATCCTTGGGGCAAACACCGTTGCCATTCTCCCGCCCATGACGGGTGGCTGAAATGTCGGTGCGCATCACCGACCAGCCTTTCGATCCCGGCTTGCTCAGCAATGCCTTTCTGGCCGGCGACAATGGCGCTGGCGCCGCCGTGACCTTCACCGGCATTGTGCGCTCCACGCCTGAACGCCCCATCACCGCCCTGATCCTGGAATGCTATCCCGAACTGGCGGAAAACGAGATCGCGGCCATCGTGGAGCGCGCCAAGTCACGCTTTGCGCTCACCGCCGCATCCGTGCTGCATCGCCATGGCCGCCTGTTGCCGGGCGAACCGATCATGCAGGTGATGACGCTGGCGCCGCACCGGCAAGCGGCGTTCGAGGGCGCACAATATCTCATGGATTACCTCAAGACCGATGCGCCCTTCTGGAAGCAGGAGGAAACCCCCGCGGGACGGCAATGGGTCGAGGCCAAAGCTGCCGATGATGCCGCGCGCGATCGCTGGCTGTCGGCAAGGTAAAGCTGGAGGACAGGCTGTTAGCCCGCCCTCCAGTTATCAAATCCTAATTATTCAGCTGCAGCGCGCTTGGGCTGCACTTCGGCCGAATAGGCGTCGATCAGCGTCCGGCAACCCTGCCCCGGCGTGAACCGGAACTCGCCAATCTCCGATACCGGCGTCACTTCCGCTGCCGTGCCGGTCAGGAAGCATTCATCGAACTGGCCCAGTTCCTCGGGCATGATATGCCGCTCGGTGACGGTATAGCCATTGCGCTTGGCCAGGTCGATCAGCGTCTGCCGGGTCAGCCCGTTCAGGAAGCAGTCGGGCGTCGGCGTGGTGATCTCCTGGCCCTTGATGAAGAACACATTGGCGCCGGTGGCTTCCGCCACATAGCCGCGATAATCCAGCATCAACGCATCGGCATAGCCATTGGCCATGGCCGCGTCCTTGCTGAGCGTGCAGATCATGTAGAGACCGGCAGCCTTGGCCGAGGACGGGATCGTCTCGGGCGATGGACGCTTCCACTTGCTCCATTCCAGCCGAATGCCCTTGAGCTTTTCCTCAACCGAGAAATAGCTCGGCCACACCCAGGCGGCGATCGCCAGATGCACCGTATTGTTGCGGGCCGGAACGCTCAACTCTTCCGAGCCGCGCCACGCCACCGGGCGCACATAGGCGTCGGTCAGCCCGTTGCGCTCCAGCACCTCGCGCTTGGCGGCCTCGATCTGCTCGGCGGAATAGGGAATGGTGAAATCCAGCGTCTTGCCGGAGCGGATCAGCCGTTCGGTGTGTTCCCGGGACTTGAAGATCTCGCCGCCATAAGCGCGCTCGCCTTCGAAGACCGAACTGGCATAATGCAGCCCATGGGTCAGCACGTGAATCTTCGCGTCTCTCCACGGCACCATTTCGCCATCAAACCAAATCCAGCCGTCGCGCTGGTCCATGGGCAAGCCTGCCATGATCCTCTCCAAACTTGTTCTTTAATAGGTGCTGCTTCCCGGCAGACCCGCCTGGCCGGGATCATGCCCCAGCCCCAAACCCTTGGCAAATGGCAAAGGCTTTGGGATAAGACTGATCGGCGGTCCGATAAGGAAAACAATGTCAGCGCAACTCAAAAATGTCAACATCGCTGACATAAATTTGGGCGCGCCGCCGCCGACCGAGCTGCCGCTCGACATCATGGGCCTGTTTTTCTTTGCTTATCGCGATTTCACCGGCGACGCTGACGCCTTGCTGGAACGTCAGGGCTTTGGCCGTGCCCATCATCGTGTCCTGTATTTCGTCAACCTCAAGCCCGGCATGCCCGTCGCCGATCTGCTCGACATTCTCAAGATCACCAAGCAAAGCCTGGCGCGCGTGCTGCGCCAGTTGATCGACAACGGTTATATCGAGCAGGTAACCGGCCAAACCGATCGGCGCCAGCGCCTGCTCTTTGCCACCGACAAGGGCCGTGAACTCTTCGCCAATCTTTCGGCAAGCCAGGCCAGCCGCATCGAGGCTGCCATTGGCAACCTGCCCGCCGAAGCCGGCCATATCGTGCGCCAGTTTCTAGCCGGCATGGTCGAGCCCGGTGATCGTCCGGTGCTGGATGGGTTGAAGCTGACAGAAAATCTCTGATCGGCAGCTCTTCAGGTGGCGGGTTAACTCCGCCCCAGTTCCTCGGAGCGCCGCCGCGCTGCTGCAACTGCCCTGCCGATCAATGGCGCCAGCCCATCATCGGCCATCAATACGGCCAAGGCTTCAGCCGTGGTGCCCTTGGGCGACGTAACGTTCTGACGCAACACCGCAGCCGGTGCCAGATCGGCTTCCATCAAGGCCGCCGCTCCGATCACTGTTTGACGTGCCAGTTGCATCGCGACGGCAGGGGACAGCCCCTGCTCTTCGCCAGCGGCAGCCAGCGCCTCGACAAGATTGAACACATAAGCCGGCCCCGATCCGGAAACCGCGGTTACCGCATCAAGATCGGCTTCGCTTTCCAGCCAAACAACCTGCCCGGCCGCCCGGAGCAGCGTATCGGCCATGCCTCTTTCAACCGCGCCCACATCGGGACCAGCAACCGCGCCGGTAATTCCTTTGCCCACCTGCGCAGGGGTGTTGGGCATGGTCCTGACCACCCGGGCTGTCTCAAGGGCAGCGGTGATCTGGCCCAGATTGATGCCCGCCGCGATCGACAGCACCAGCGTATGGCGCCCCACAACCGGCAGCAGTTCCTTCATCACCGGACCGATCACCTGCGGCTTGACCGCAAGCACCAACACATTGGGCTGCAGCCCCACGGCCTCGGCATTGATCGGGACTTCAAAATCTTCGGCCAGCTCGCGTGCCGCTTCGCTCGGGACGGGATCCACCAGCACGAGATTGCTCGGCGGCAACCCTGCCTCCAGCCAGCCGCGTGCCAGCGCCAGGCCCATCTTGCCCGCGCCAACCAACATCACCGGGCCCAAGTCGCGCAAAGCGGTGCTCATGCCTCACCCACGGTTTCAAACATCACATGGCTCAAGGCATCGGCTGCGGTCTTGCCTGCCCACACCACGAACTGGAACGCCTGATAGTACAGATCGCAGCTATCGGTTGCCGAGCGCAGCAACGCCTCGCATTGCTGGGGCGACACCTCCGCGCCACCGGTGAGCAGGTGCGAATTGCGGAACAGCACCACTCCTTCCCGGTTCCAGCTGTCGAAATGGCCGATCCAAAGCTGCTCATTGATCAACGCGATCAGTTGCTTGATTTCGTTGCGTCGGCCTTCGGGCACTTTGAGGTCAAAGGCGCTTGCGACATGGAGGGATTCAAGGTCCTCCATCCAGTTGAACGAGACGTGGTAATCACACCAGCCACCCCGCACCGAAATGGAAATCTCGTCGGCATCCTGCCGCTCGAAATTCCAGTCATTGATCCCGGCAATCTGCTCGATGATATCAACGGGATGGATGGTGCGGTCAGCTTCGACCTGGAATAGCGACATGACAGTTTCGTCCTGCAACGTTGATCGATGCTACGGCCATTGGCCGCAGGTTCGGTTACGCAAGGGAACTGGCCGCACGCGGGATTGCTTACGATTCGTTCTTAACCAGAAGCCTACACCGCACCGGTGATTCCGTGGACGAGGCTTGGACGCGAAACAGCAATCTCTTGTGGATGTTTGGTCCGGCAGAATTAACGCCGCGTTAACATCGTTGCTCGATTGGACCGAATTGCAGCGGGGCGCCGCGATCCCGCAGCGCCCCGTTCGATTAGCCCGGTCTATGTGGCCTTTAGATCACGATCGGCCCGGTCTCGGTGCCGCGCAAGGCAGCGATTTCCTTGCGCAGGGCGTCAATCTCCTCGCCCTGCACCTGCACCAGTTCGCGCAACGCGTCGAAGTCCTCGCGCTTGACCAGGTCCATATCGGCGACAAACCGCTGTGCCTGTCCACGCACCACCGTTTCCACTTCCCGCCGGACGCCATCAGCCACACCGGCGGCTTCGTTCATCATGCGACCCAGATCGTCAAAAATTCTGTTGCCTTGGCTCATTGGGACACCCGTTCGGTTCGGCGCCAGCTGGCGCGTTTACCCTAAATGTAGGGGACCGCTGCCGACTTGACCAGAGCGGACGAAGCGGCAATGGTCCTCCCGGCCCCTGAGGAGCGTTCTTTGCCCTTCCCCAATATCGACCCCATAGCCTTCGCCATCGGCCCTTTTGCCGTCCGCTGGTATGCCCTGGCCTATCTTTTCGGCGTCGGGCTCGGCGCCGGCTACGGCTTTCTTTTGTTGCGCAACACGCGGCTTTGGGCCAATGGACGCCCTCCCTTCAAGGCTGAGGACATCTGGGACTTCGCGTTCTGGACCATGCTCGCCATCGTTGTCGGGGGCCGCGTTGGCTACGTCCTGTTCTACAACCTGCCCTTTTACCTGCAAAATCCCCTGCAGGCCTTCAACACGCTTGATGGCGGCATGTCCTATCATGGCGGCATGCTGGGGCTGATGTTGGCAGCGATCCTCTTCACCCGCTCCAAAGGCGGCAACTGGCTTTCCGCACTCGACCTGATCGGCGCCGTTGCCACCATCGGCATCATGTTGGGTCGACTGGCCAATTTCGTTAATGCCGAGCTCTATGGCGCACCCACTACCCTGCCCTGGGGCGTGGTCTTTCCCACCGATCCGCTGCAAACCCCGCGCCATCCCAGCCAGCTTTATGAAGCCGCGCTTGAGGGGCTGCTGCTGTTCCTCGTCATCCGCTTTGTGACCCATATTGCTTACGGCCTGCGCCGGCCGGGGCTCGCGGCCGGTATTTTCGCCATAGGCTACAGCCTGGCCCGCATCCTGGTGGAGTTCGTGCGGCTGCCCGACGCCCAGATCGGCTATCTTTATGGCGGCTGGCTCACCATGGGCCAGGTATTGAGCCTGCCCATCCTGTTGGGTGGAATCACCCTCGTTATTCATGCATCCAGGGGCCGCCATGTCCGCTGACGTG
This sequence comes from Devosia sp., assembly GCA_028290225.1. Classification (GTDB taxonomy): domain Bacteria; phylum Pseudomonadota; class Alphaproteobacteria; order Rhizobiales; family Devosiaceae; genus Devosia. The sequence continues at coordinate 7,076 of JAQGKH010000189.1, forward strand.
CCAAGCCTGACCCAGACCATCGCCATGCAGATCCGCACCACAGGCCCCATGTCGGTCGCCACCTTTATGGGCCTGTGCCTCACGCATCCCCGCGAAGGCTATTACAGGGGCGCCGATCCCCTGGGAGCGGCCGGCGACTTCACTACCGCCCCTGAGATCAGCCAGATGTTTGGCGAACTTGTAGGCTTCTGGTGCGTCAACCTTTGGCAGCAGATCGGCCAGCCCAAGCAGTTCACCCTGCTTGAACTCGGTCCAGGGCGCGGCACCCTGATGGCCGATATGTTGCGGGTCGCCTGCCGCGCCGAAGGCTTCCGTGACGCCCTTAATCTGCGCCTGTTTGAAACCAGCCCCGGTCTCATCGCTGAACAGCACCGGCGCCTCGAAGCCTACGAGCCGCAATGGATCAACAGCTTCGAAAAACTCGGCCCTGAACCCCTGCTGGTGGTTGCCAACGAATTCTTCGATGCCATGCCGATCCGTCAGTTCGTGCGCACCGAACAAGGCTGGCATGAGCGCGTGGTTGGTCTGGTGGATGACAAGCTGGCCTTCGGCCTGTCGCCCACGCCCATTCCGGCCAGCGCCATGCCGCCGGCTGTTGCGGAGGCGCCAGTCAATGCCGTCTTTGAAGTTGGCTTTGCCGCCGGCGAGGTCATGTCCCGCCTGGCGCGCCTCGTCGCGGCCCAGGGTGGCGCCATTCTCGCCATCGACTACGGCTATGGGCGAACCCAAACTGGTGAAACCCTGCAGGGCGTTCGCCGTCACGCCTATGCCGATGTGTTGGCAGGGCCCGGGGAGACCGACCTGTCCGCCCATGTGGATTTCGAGGCCCTCGGCAATGTGGCGATCAATGCCGGCCTGGCGGTGCAGCCGCTGGCCACCCAGGGCGAGTTCCTGTCCCGCCTCGGCATCAACGAGCGCACCCGGGCCCTCAGCGCTGCCAATCCTGGCGTCGCCGCTGAACTAGAGGTCGCCCGCAGCCGCCTCGTTGCTCCCGATCAGATGGGGCAGATCTTCAAGGTCTTCTGCGCCGCCAGCCCCGGCCTGC